>DATFGJ010000309.1:0-5993 GCA_035249585.1 Lacipirellulaceae bacterium | reverse complement strand
TCGGTTCGCACTGACCGGCCCCGGTAGGACATGACTTTTTCGTGATTCGGCGGAACGCTTTCATCGCGCGTTGTCATGGAGTAAGCCGCCTGCTTGACCGGACGCGATGGATCGTCCAGCAGCGGGCTCAGATCGACACCGTCAAGCCCACTGCGTTGCGGCAAGCCACATTGCGTGACAAGTGTTGGATAGAGATCGAGCAATTCAACAAGCTGGTTGCATGCCTGGCCACGCGCTCGCATACCCGGCGCCCAAACGACGAGCGGAACGCGAGTCGATTCTTCAAAAAGCGACATCTTGTGCCACAGTCCTCCGTGCTCGCCCAGGTGATATCCATGGTCGCCGAGAAACACGACGACTGTGTCGTCCCACAGCTGAAGGTCATCGACCGCTTCCAAAAGCAGCGAGACTTGTGCGTCCACAAAAGAAGTGCAGGCATAGTAGGCGGCAATTAGTTCCCGTTGCTCTGCTTCCGTGAGGGGCCGCCCACCGGGTTGGTAATTTAGCGCGGCCGGCAACAAATTTTCGAAATGGCCTGCGGGCGGCGCGTCGGGCAGTCGAATGGAATCCGGGGGATAGAGCTCGAAGTACTTCTGCGGGGCTGCGTACGGCGCGTGCGGCCGGCGAAAGCCGACGCCCAGAAAGAACGGGCGCCGTTCGCTTACCGCTTGCTTCATAATCTCGACGGCCTTGCGCGCGACGATACCATCGGGCGTTTCTTCATCTGCGGTCTTGAGCCAGGCCCAGTCGGTGGTGTGCTTCCCCGGTCCGTCAGGCTCACGCCATTTCACGATCTGATCCAAGGAAGGCCGCTTGCCGAACTCTCGTAGCTCGTAGTCCCACGATTGAGGGTCTTCGAAGCCTTCGCCTGTGTGATAAATCTTGCCCACGCCTGATGTGAAGTAACCGTTCTTGCGGAAATATTCGGGCAACATCATCCAGTCGCCGAGATGCGACCTGGTACGTTCCACAAGCATATAGACGCGTGTTCGGTCTGGCCTCAAGCCGCTCAAGAAAGAAACTCGCGAAGGATTGCATACCGGAACCTGACAGTACGCGCGATCGAAGCGCATCCCACGGCGCGCCAGCTCGTCGATTGCCGGCGTCTTCACGTCATAGCCGTAGCAGCCGAGATGATTGTTCAAATCGTCTGCAACGATAAGCAGAACATTTTGCCGTCGCGGCTCCGCAGCGGCGGCGGGCGTGCCGATGGCCAGCCAGGCACCAATCGCCAACGAGGCTAAGCCAAACAAGTAACCGCGTAAACGGCTCATATACGTCCTTCTATTGCTGCAGGCCGAAGGGATTCATCGTGGACCTCGCGCGCATAGCGTACGAGGCGCGGTTGACGAAAATTGACAATATCCGATGGGGCTGTTACGGTCGGAAACTTCGCAGCCTGATGCATTTTTGATTGAACCGCCGAAATCGGCTCCTGGAGCACCCTTATCTTATGACCGGCACGATGAAAGTTGCAAAGGGCACACGTATTCTGCTTAAGCAATCGGGAGTGCTATTGAGTTTTCTTATACCGGTCACCGCTGGAATCGTCTTCCAATCGTGGGCACGCGCCGATACTGTTGCTCTGTGGCTGTTTGACGAGCAGGTCGGTATTTGTCCGAGCTGCGTACTCAGTGACGCGGCGAAAGGCACGCACCCAATTGTGCTCGGACTCGGCGGGCAGGTTGTTAAAGGCAAGTACGGCAATGCGCTTGAGCCTATCGAGCAGGCCAAAATCAAACTCTCGCTGGCAAACCGCTACACCGGCTTCGAACGGCGGCCGAAGCGAAATCCGTCGCGCAAAGTGGAACCAATGGACTGGGCGAACGCAGATTTCTGCGCGCTGATGACGCGCGGCGAAGACCACTTGCGTAAGGAGGTCGGTTTTGGCAGCCCCACGGACAGCCGGCTTAACCTGGCGGATTTCGATTGGACCGTGGAGTTCTGGTATCTGCCAACGAGGCAAACAGAAAGTGACGGCGTGGTCCTCGAAATTGGCGAGGGCCCGCGCGGCGAAAATGATCACGTCACACAGCTTTTGCTGAATGCCGACGGACATGACTTCGCGCTCATAAACCAGCCGAGTGAAACACGGCTCTTGATTCCATCAAACGCCGCGGCCCTTTCAAATCAGTCCACTGATTGGCGGCATCTTGCGTTTGTGTACGACGCATCGTCGAGACAATTGCGGCATTATGTGGATGGCCACTTGCAGCGTCTACCGGAGAAGTGCCGCCTGAAACCGCTTCCGCCAGGTGTGGGAGACTACCTCAGCATCGGCCGCGATGGATTTTGGCAGCGGCCTCTGCCTGGTCGCATAGATGAGTTGCGGCTTTCGGACGCGCAACTTTACAAAAGCAACTTTACGCCGCCAACGAGCTATTCAAAGTTCAACAGGGAAACTTACAAACCGCCGCGATTGAAAGCCGGGCCGCCGCTCTTGTTTGCTGAGAAGCAAAACGTTGATGAAGTCGTGCCTTTGGGCGGCCGCAAGTATTTATTCATTGACGATGCGATTGTGGCGGGCAGCGAAAACGTCTCTTTTAATGTCAATCCGCCGCGCCTTGCCGAACGCGTCCTTAACAAGATCAGCGGGCATCTCGTTGTGTGGGAAGACGACGACGGCCTGATCAGGTTGTATTACAACGCGGGCGACAGGCGACTTGGCGTCCTTACTTCACGTGACGGCATCCACTGGGAAGTCCCCGATCTCCGTCCGAAGTCCAGCCGCGGCCGTCGTAACATCGTGATCGACGATCCAGTGGGACTCGGAACCATCTTCGTCGATCCCAATTCGCCGCCCGACGAGCGGATCAAATATCTCAGTGGCTATGACGGCCGGGCAATTTACGTTTACACTTCGCCCGACGGCTTTCATTTCAAGCGCAATGAAACGGCAGCGCTGCCGTTCCGCGGCGCATCGCAATCGATCGCCTACTACGACGATCAGCGGCAGAAATACGTGGCGTTTCATCGCACCGACATGCCGGAGACAGCCGGCGGCCACACCGAACGCGCGTTCGTGATGACCGAAACGACGGATCCGATGCGGCCTTGGCCGTTTCGCCCGATTTCGCTGGAAGAAGAATTAGAGATCGGGAAGCACCGGCGCATCGGAACGAAGTTGCCGTGGTATCTCGACAATGGCCCGCTTACGCCGCCGGGTTTCGGCGTCGAGTATCCGACGATATTTGCCGCGGAAGATAGTTTCGACCCATTGGCGACCGATGTGTACGTGCCGAAGAACGTGAAATACGCCTGGGCGCCGGATGCCTACTTGGCGTTTCCGCTGATGTATTTTCATTATCACGACGAAGGCCCGGCAACTCGCCAGGAGCTTGGCCGCCGTGAGCGCGATCGCGGCTCCGGGCCTGTGGAAACACAATTTGGGACCAGCCGCGACGGTGTGCACTGGATGCGTTACCCGCGGCCGGCGTACATTGGAATAGGACGGCACGATGGTCTCGATCTTCACAAGAGTTACATCGCACACGGGATGGTTCGCCGGGGCGATGAGATTTGGCAGTACTACCTCGGCAGCGAGCAGTATCACTCAAGCTGGAGCGGCCGCGGACGCGAGGCCGTCTTTCGTGTTGTTCAGCGCTTCGACGGTTTTGTTTCGGCCGACACGCCCTATACCGGCGGCAGTCTCACGACGCGGCCACTTGTATTTAAAGGCGATCGGCTCGTGCTGAACATCGATACTGGCGCGACGGGATACGCGCAGGTCGGCTTTGTGGATCAGCATGGCGAGCCGATAAATGGATTCAGCGTCGAAGATTGCGTTTACATTAATGGGGACTTCATTGATACAGAAGTTGAATGGCTGAACAAGGGATCGGACGTTTCTTCACTTGCCGGCAGACCGGTGAGTATGGTGATTCGCAGCCGGGGCACGAAACTGTATTCGCTTCAGTTCGTTAGCCGATAAATGAGTGATTTTGTGAATTCCGCAACTTGATTTCGATCAGTTCGAATTCATCGAGGCGTGTAGAGCAGCAGACCACCGCGTCGATTCGCGCCCAATCAATTAACATTCGGAGGCGCGACAGCTCCAAGTCGATTGAGCGCGTGCTCAAGCTCACGGTGGGCGGCTGCGGCCTGCGGCGAAAGCCTGTCGCGCGTCAGGGAGCGATTTTCGTATGGGTCGTCTCGCATGTCGTAGAAGCGACCGTCGTCGTACAGCTTCCATCGATGACTCCGAACGAAGAACTTTCCCTTGTGCTCCGCAAACACCCATCGGCGCGGAGCGGCGCCGTCGCATAGTTGCGCCGCGACCGAATGGCCATCGAACGCTACATGTTTTGGGAGCGGCGCGTCCGCGACGTCGGCCAGCGACGGAAGCACGTCGCTGGCGTCCACCAACGCGTTGGTCACCGAAGTTGGTTGAATCGTTCCACGCCAGTTGAGGATGAGCGGCACGCGCGTTCCCCAATCGGTGAGCGTGCCTTTGCCGCCGGGAATTTCACGGTCGCCAATCTTCGAGACAACGTCCTCGTAAATGTATTGGTCTCCGTCCGCGTCGATCAGATTACGCTGCGCCGTGCCGTTATCCGTGAGATACGCGATTAGCGTGTTGGTTCGCAAATTCAGCCGATCAAGCGTTTTCACAACGCGGCCAACTCGGTCGTCCATCTTCACGACCATTTCGGCATAGCTATCATAACGGCCATTTGGACCAACGGGCGCGGGCTTTTCGAGGTCGTTGGTTTCGGCGTGGCAAAGCGACATCGAATAAAAAGCGAAAAACGGACGCTCTTTGTTACGTTCGATGTATTCGACGACAAAGTCGCACATGACATCGGGGCCATAGCGGTCGCGGACGTCGGTGCGAAGTTGGCCGTTTTGCCAAATGTGCGGCCGGTAGTACCAGGGTCCTTCGTGCCAGCCATATAAGCAGTACTCGTCGAAGCCCATGCGATTTGGCTGGTCGAGATCTTCTTTCAACAGAGAAAGTTGCCACTTGCCGGCGACAGCAGTAGCATAACCAACGCGCTGAAGCACCGCGGCGAGCGTTCGCTCTTCAGCATCCCGTGGGAATGTGCCCCAGTCGGGATGTCCGAGTCGAAACGGATATTGGCCGGTAAGCAATGTTGTGCGCGTGGGGTGACACACCGGCATGACGTAAGCATGTTCGAAGCGCATGCCTTCCGACGCGAGCCGGTCAATATGCGGAGTCGGATAGGATGTGCCGCCGTAACAACCGAGGGCTTCTCGTCCAACATCATCAGCCAAAATTAAAACAATATTTGGCTGCCGAGCGATTGTCTCCGACGTCACAGCGAGTGCACCCACCCACAACCAACACACCGCAATGTAATTTGATTTTTGCATAGTGAAACTTATACGTCATCCGGACGACTGGTATACTGCTATTCATGCTAGCGAATCGTCGTCGTCAATGCTTAATTATCTCAGCGCTATGCGTCGTGAGTGCCCATGCGTGGGCATGTGAAGACGATCATCCGCCCGTTTTGACGACGCCGACGGCGCGTTATCTGCTGAAGGCCAGCGACGGCCCGAGCGTACTCACTTTGAGTTTTGATCCCCGGGGCGTGGGCGGCGTGGCACCGAACGGCGATGACCCAAATTCGTGGGTCGACACTGACGACCCGGGCTGCGCGTGGCATTATCGTGAATGGCAATGGTGGAAGGGGCATCCATGGGGCGATAGTTGCCGCCCGCGCTATTATGCCGATGTGAAGTTTGAAGCGACCGACAATACATTGCGGTGGGCTGAAATCTCTTATCGAATCGACGGCTTCGATTGTCGCCAAGTCTTTTTGCTGCCGGAGACGGCCAGTGATCGTAATGCTCCGTATTGGGATCTTGTGACGACAATTAAGAATGCCTCCGGGCGCGACGCACTAGAGTATGGCCACTTCTTCGCGTGCTACACGCCACTTAACCGCGGCCGCTCGTTTTGATATTGGGACGAGTCGGGCCAGCTTGTGCGTTTCGCCGACCGCGGAGTCAGTCACTTAAATGGGTAC
>DATFGJ010000308.1:0-2541 GCA_035249585.1 Lacipirellulaceae bacterium | reverse complement strand
AGACCAGCGGGCCCCAACTCGCTGCAAACACCGCACTCGATCTCCGGCGGCGGGGGCACCACCGTGAATTCGTAGCCAGCTTCGGCCAATAGTTCGCGTCGCCGCGGCGAGCTGCTGGCGAGCACGAGAGGTTGGGGCCTCGAGGACGGGAGCTGGGGCTGTGTCATTTATTAAAGGCCGCTGTTAAGTTGTCGTTGTGGTCCCTATTGTAGCCGGTACGCGGCGCGCGGCGAGCAACTCATGCTGGAAGTGCTTTACGAAGACAATCATTTGCTGGCCGTCAATAAGCCGGCGCTGCTTCCGACGATGGGCGTGGCCGACGATCGGCCGTCGCTTCTTACTACGGCGAAGCAATACATTCGCACCAAGTACTCGAAGCCTGGAAATGTCTTTTTGGGTATTGTCAGCCGGCTCGACGCACCGGTGACGGGCGTCGTGCTTTTGGCGAGAACGTCGAAAGCAGCGGGGCGTTTGGCGAAGCAGTTTCGAGAACGCGACGTCGAAAAAATCTATTGGGCCATCGTAGAAGGTAAAATCGAACCGCCCGATGGGCAGCTCATCGACTACTTGCGAAAAGACGAACGGCATCGTCGCGTGCATGCCAGCTCGGCGGCAGCGCCTGGCTCGCAAATCGCTGAACTTCACTATCGCAGACTCGGGCTTGTGTCGGGCGAACCACGGCTGCGAGATCGTTCAGCGAGCTTGTTGGAAGTTCGCCCGCACACGGGCCGGAAGCACCAGATTCGCGTGCAGCTATCGCGGGCCGGATTTCCGATTTTTGGAGATCAAAAATACGGCAGCACGCGGCGTTTTCCCCAAGGAATTGCCCTGCATGCACGGCGGCTAGTCGCCCGTCACCCCGTGAGTAAGATGCAAATAGAGCTTGAGGCTCCGTTGCCGGAGGCGTGGATGTCGCTAATCGAAACGTCGCGCTAGGCCACGAATGAATGCAGCGACATGCTTGGCGCGGCTAATTCCCGGCGGTAGATTTTAGGCGGCCGCTATTCGCGGCGCTGTAGGACGTCAAAGGGAGGTCGGTGGTTGGTATGACGTCTCAGACAACTCAGTCCGTGCTGCGCACCGCGGCTCTGGCCAGCGGGCTTCTCTCTCAGCAGCAACTGGATGATGCTCTCAGCGGCCTTATGTCGGAGCGAGTGGGGTCGAGTCTCACGATTGACCAGATCAGCGACGAGCTTCTCGGCCAGCGCCTTGTCGACCTTGGATATTTGAATCGCTGGCAAGTCGAGCAATTAAAAGAGGGGCGAACGAAGTTCACGCTCGGCCCGTATCGCATTGTCAACGCGATCGGCCAGGGCGGCATGGGGCATGTGTTCAAAGCGGAGCACAAGCTGCTGGGCCGCGTTGAAGCGATCAAGGTGCTGCCCAAAACGAAGAGCACGCCGGAAGCGGTGGCGGCCTTTCAGCGCGAAATTCGCGCTCAGGCGCAGCTCGATCACCCGAACCTGGTGCGTGTTTCGTACGCCGATTACGAGGGAGACACTTATTTCTTCGTCACCGAGTATGTGCCGGGAACCGACTTACGGAAGCTGGTTCGCCGCAACGGTCCGCTGGAATATCCGATCGCCGCGACCATCGTGTCGCAGGCTGCGGAAGGGCTGCATTATGCGCACCGCCGCGGGCTGGTGCATCGAGATGTAAAGCCGGGCAACTTGCTTGTGACGCCCGACGGGCGCACGAAGATCACCGACCTGGGCTTGGCCTGGTTCCTGATGGACGAACTTGAAGCCGGAAAGCCTGCGGGCAAAACCGCTTCGCTGGTTGGCACCGCCGATTATCTCGCACCGGAAACGATTCGCCAGCCGGATAAGATTCTGCCGGTAAGCGATGTATACTCACTGGGTTGCACGTTGTATTACGCGGTGACGGGCAAGGTGCCGTTCCCGGGCGGCACGACGGCCGACAAGATTCGCCGCCATTTGGAGGAGACGCCGCTCAACCCGCTGCACTTCAATCCCAATTTGCCGGATGGTTTCTGCGACGCGATTGCCGCGATGATGGACAAAAACCCCGACACGCGCACGCCAACGGCGGCCGCGGTGGGCGAGCTGTTGCGACCATGGCGCGATGAAGGCGCCACAAAGCACTTCGTTGAGCCGCAAGCGCCGGGTTCCGGAATTCAGCAGCGAGGCGGCGCTCCCGCACGGCCGGCTCCCGCGTCGCTGGATGAGACCGCGTCGTTCGTGCTTGACGACCTCGAAGTTTCGCCAGGGCAGTTAGACAGTCCGAGTCAAATCTCGCAGGGAACGGTGTCGCTCACCGGGTCGCTGGAGGAAACGGTTGCCGGCGTGCAGGCGCCGCGGCGAGTCACCGAACGGCGACCGCTCGAACCTGCGGTAAGCCCAGCCGGGCTCAACTGGCGATTCTATCTCATTGTGGCGATGCTGCTCGGCGCTGTGGCGGCCGCAGCAGCTTGGTGGCTCGAACTGTTCTGAATGGTGATCTGATCCGCCCCAGTCGCGCTCGCGCAGCGGCGCGTAGCGTCGCTGCTGCAAGTCTGTGCAGTATACTAAATCGGTGCGT
>DATFGJ010000307.1:0-10417 GCA_035249585.1 Lacipirellulaceae bacterium | reverse complement strand
CGCGCTGAAGGCCGCCACTGGCGGGCGAGGCAGCGTCGAGCGGCTCGCTCGACGCGAGCTTTTCCTCTTGCGCCCATCCCACTGCGGAGCCAACAAAAGCCAGCGCTAAAGCCCAGCAGTACGGCTTGCCCGTCATCGACTTTCTCCCCCGGAATTTCTGAACCGATGCGCTGCTTGATTGGTCGCTCAAGCAACCAATCCGTAGCGCGTGTCGACCACATTTAGATACCAAAGCAGCATCTGAGCATGACCTCGATTTGCAACTCGATGCACTTTTTCCAGCGTATCACAGTCCCATTTGAGGGACAACGATTTTCGATTCCGGACTGCCGGCACGATGTGGTTGTCCGACAGTTCGTCGGGCGGTAGACTGGTGAAAGAGTACCATCACGCCGCTCTCGCGCACCAGCCAATGACCTCGAACGAAGAAGAACTCTATCAGGAGCACATCCTCGACCATTATGAGGACCCGTTCCATCGTGGCCAACTGCCGACCGCCACGCACGCCCACGAAGAGAATAACCCGCTTTGCGGCGATGTGGTGCGCATCGAGCTTCAGCTGGATGACGACGGCAAAATCCGAGATTGTTTTTTTACCGGTCAGGGGTGCGTGATCAGTCAGGCTTCGGCCTCGATGCTGCTTGAGACGATGTACGGCAAAACAATTGACGACGTAAAGCAGTTCTCGGCGGAAGACATGCTCAAGCTGTACGGCGCGCGCCTTACCCCGAACCGACAGAAGTGCTGCCTGCTCTCTTGGAAGGTGATGCAGTCGGCTGTGCATTCGCCGGTCGGCCGCGACGGTAAGTGAACCACGGAGGAACGGAGGACACGGATCAGAATGACTATTTGCTTTGCAGGAGGAAGCGGAGATTTACGATCAAATGTTTCGGCTGCCTCTGCTGTCTATTGTTCAAAGAATTCTTCTCCGTGTCCTCTGTGTCTCGGTGGTTAATACTATTACGGAGAAAGCGTGTTTGAGTGACTACGATTGCAACACCATCGCGTGCGAAAGAAAGCGTCCTGGTTGATCCGTCGAAGCTCCTGTCAGCGACATTGCGCGCGGACTTTCCAATCCTCGAGCAAACGGTCCACGGCGATCGCCCCCTCGTCTTCCTGGACAATGCAGCCAGCACGCAGCGGCCGCGACAGGTTATCGAGGTGCTTCGCCGCGTTTACGAGCGCGATTACGCCAACGTTCACCGCGGCATCCACACGCTGAGCGAACGCAGTACCGAGCAATACGAGGAAGCGCGCGAGAAAATCCGAGCCTTCATCGGCGCGCGGAATGCACGCGAAATCATCTTCACTTCGGGCAGCACCGCCGGCATCAACCTGGTGGCCCGCAGTTGGGGAGATGCGAACGTCAAGTCTGGCGACGAGATTCTCGTCACCACGATGGAGCATCATTCCAATCTCGTCCCCTGGCATCAGCTCGCCGAGCGCACCGGCGCCGTCATCAAGCACATCCCGATCACGGACGATGGCCTGCTGATTCTGAAGGATCTCGATACGCTACTCAGCAATCGAACAAAGATCGTTGCGGTGTGCTCTGTGTCGAATGTGTTGGGCACGATCAACCCGGTCGCAGAAATTGCCCGCCGCGCTCATGCGGCCGGCGCTGTGGTGTTGGTGGATGCGGCCCAAAGCGTGCCGCATTTGCCGACCAACGTGCAATCGATGGGCGCCGATTTCCTGGCGTTCAGCGGGCACAAGATGCTTGGACCCACCGGCATCGGCGTTCTCTACGGACGGGAAGAGCTGCTGGACGCCATGCCGCCGTTCCTCGGCGGCGGCAGCATGATCAATCGTGTGTGGCCCGACCGCTTCACGCCGGCCGAGCTGCCCGCCAAGTTCGAAGCCGGCACGCCGCCCATCGCGCCGGCAATCGCACTGGGCGCGGCGATCGACTACCTAAACGCGATCGGTCTTGAAAGCGTACATCGCCATGAACACGAATTAGTCCGCGTCGCTTACGAACGACTCCAGGAAATCGACGGCCTCCGAATCCTCGGACCGTCGCCCGAGCAGCGAGCCGGACTGGTCAGCTTCACGCTGCCGCAGCCGCATGCACACGACGTGGCCCAGCTTCTTGATCTGCAAGGCATTGCGGTCCGCGCGGGCCACCACTGCACCTGGCCGCTGCACGACCGGCTAGGCATCGCCGCCAGCACGCGGGCCAGCTTTTATCTCTACAATACGCCCGCCGAAGTCGAGTTGCTGGTGGAGGTTGTCGGCCAAATTCGCGAGCGTTTCCGGCCCAAGGGCCGACAACGCCGCCCAAAACCAGACATCCCATAAACGCCCAACGGGCCGAGTGGGAGGCCACTCACAGGCCGACTGGCCATTTAATTTCTGCAAACCGCCATCGGCGTCGGAGACGCCTCCAACAGGACTCAATTCCGCCGGCAATCTTGTCCTGTCTTGCCCGGATTTGGCAAATGGTCTAAACCAAGATCGGCAGCACCGTTGTCGGCGGCAAAGCCAGTAGTTATAATCCGTAGTTCGCTATCCTTCCCAATCCACCAAGGCTTTCACCGCGGCGCACGCGAACGAAATACGGCGTTTGCATTTGTGCGACTTGGGGATGGGCATGGCTGCGGGTTCGGAATTATGCGTTTTTGGCTGCTTGATTCGATTCGCTCGTATGATCCGGGCGAGCGGCTGACCGCTGTCAAAAGCGTGGCGCTGACGGAGGAATACCTGGCCGATCATTTCCCCGAGTTTCCTGTGCTGCCCGGCGTGTTCATGCTCGAGGCGGCCACGCAAGCGGGCGCTTGGTTATTGCGGCTGAGCGAAGATTTTGCTCATAGCATCATTGCCCTAAAGGAAGCAAAGAACGTAAAGTACGCCGATTTTGTCCCGCCCGGTCATTCGCTGGAAGTTACCGTGTCGATCATTAAGAAGGACAATCGGCTGGCAACCATGAAGGTGGAAGGCCAGATTGGCCAGCAATCGACACTCAGCGGTCGCTTAGTTTTGGAACGATACAATCTGGCGGATAGCGATCCGGAAAACAAACTCATCGACGACCAACTAAAACAATACTTTCGCCGGATGCAGAAGATCCTTCTGCCGGCCCGGCTGGCCGCTCCCGCGGGCAATTAGCAGCTGCGGTCGGCTCACTCATTCGGGAGGAACGCAGAGAGATGTCATCGGTATCATCGAAGGAAGAGATCTTCTCCAAGGTGCAAGAGGCGCTGGTCGACGCGCTAGGCGTCGAAGAAGAGGAAGTTACACCCGCCGCCACGCTGCAAGGTGATCTGGACGCGGAGTCGATCGACTTCCTGGACATTGTATTCCGTCTGGAGAAGGCCTTCGACATCAAAATCGAACGCGGCGAGCTTTTCCCCGAGGACATCCTCACAAATACCGAATACATTAACGACGGCAAAGTGAATTCGGCCGGCATCGCCAAGCTCAAGGAACGCATGCCGTTCGCCGATTTGTCGCGCTTCGAAGCGGACCCGAACGTGCAGAATCTCGGCAAGCAGCTGACGGTTCAGGACATGTGCAACTTCGTGGAGCACAAGCTGTCCGCCTGACGGAAGATGTGAGTAAGTGAGTAAGTGGACCATCCGTAGGATGGTCACCTGCCGCTTCTTTGCTTACTCACCTACTCACTTACTCACTTACTCACCTACTCACTCCGCACCATGCGTTGGTTCTGGCTCGACCGCTTTTCCGAGTTCGTCTGCGGTTCGCATGCCACAGCCGTCAAATGCGTATCGCTGAGCGAAGACCATCTGCACGATCATTGGCCGTATTATCCGCTTATGCCCAACTCGCTGGTGGCCGAGGGCATGGCCCAATGCGGCGGCCTCCTGGTGAGCGAGGTGTACAAGTTCAGCGAGTTGGTCGTGCTGGCTAAGTTCGCTAAATGCCAATTCAACGGTGAGGTGCGGCCTGGCGACACGTTGCGATACCGTACACAAATTGTCCAGGCCAAGGATGCCGGCGCGTCGGTTAACGTCTCAGCCGATGTAGGCGACCGCCGGCATGCCGAAGCGGAGATTTTTTTCGCCCGGCTCGACCCCGATGCATCCGAACAAACCAAAGGCCGCCAACTTTTCGATCCGGCCCACCTGCTACACTGGCTTCGCCTGGTTGGCGTGTTCGACGTAGGGGTGCGCCCCGACGGCACGCGTCTGCGTCCGGAAGACTATAATTTTCACACTACAAAGACCTAATTTAATTTCACCACAGAGCACACAGAGTTCACAGAGAAGAATCGGTAATCGAATAACAGCAGTTCCGGTTGCCGTAAAATACTTCGCAATACCTCATTGTTCATTTGCTTCTCTTGCCTTGCTCGGTACACTCTGTGTCCTCTGTGGTGAACCGTCCGCCTTAATCAGGTATTCGCCATGCGACGACGTGTAGTAGTAACCGGCGTGGGCTGCGTGACGCCGCTGGGCACCACGGTGCCCGAGCTTTGGGCCAATCTCAAAGAAGGCCGCTCGGGTGTTGATTACACAACGCTGTTTGACGCGAGCAACTTCCCCACGCGCATCTCGGCCGAAGTGCGTAACTGGTCGCTCGCCGACGTTGGCGAAGATCCGGCGCCCTGGGAAAAGCGCGGCCGGCACACGCGCTTCGCCGTCGGCGCAGCCAAGCAAGCCATGGAGGAATCGGGCGTCGCGGGCAGCGTCGACCCCGACCGGTTCGGTGTGTATCTCGGCGCCGGGGAAGGCCAACAGGACTTTCACAATTTCAGCCACATGATGGTCGCGGCGCTGAAAGACGGCCAGCTCGACCTCGGCACATTTATCCGTGTGGGGCTGGAGCGGCTCGACCCGCAGCTGGAGCTCGAGCAAGAGCCCAACATGCCGGCCGCTTACCTTGCCACCAGGTTCGGCGCCGAAGGCCCGAACTTCAACTGCCTCACGGCCTGCGCGGCCAGCAGCCAAGCCGTCGGCGAGGCCACGGAGATTATCCGCCGCGGCGACGCCGACGTCATGCTTTCCGGCGGCGCCCACAGCATGATCCATCCCTTCGGCGTCACCGGGTTCAACCTGCTCACGGCGCTCTCGGAACGAAACGACGAGCCGCATAAAGCCTCACGTCCGTTCGACCTCAACCGCGACGGCTTCATTCTCGGCGAAGGCGCAGCGATTGTCGTGCTCGAAGAGTACGAGCGTGCCAAGAAGCGAGGCGCGCCTATCTACGGCGAAATCCTCGGCTACGGCACGACTGCCGATGCCTTCCGCATCACCGATACGCATCCCGAAGGCCGAGGCGCGATCACCTGCATGAAGATGGCCCTCCGCGACGCCGACCGGCGGCCCGACGACGTCGATTACATCAACGCGCACGGCACGAGCACGCAGGTGAACGACCGCGTCGAAACGATCGCGATCAAGGAAGCCCTCGGCACCGAAGTGGCCTACAAAGTTCCGGTCTCGAGCACCAAGAGCATGACGGGCCATCTCATTGCCGCCGCCGGCGCGACCGAGCTGATCATCTGCTTGATGGCGATTCGCGACAACGTGGTCCCGCCCACGATCAACTACGAAACGCCCGACCCGCAATGCGACCTGGACTACGTGCCCAATGCCGCACGCGAAAAAAAGGTCCGCACCATCCTCACCAACAGCTTCGGCTTCGGGGGGCAGAACATCGCGCTGGTAGCCGGGGCGGTTTGATCAACGATCGAACAGCGGCAGAATGCAGTCTGGATCTTCAACTTCGGTTACGCGATTGACGCGCGTGCTGACCGGCTCGGCCACCAATTCTACTTCTTCGCCGGGCTCTAGCATGTGAGCGAGCGCACTGGGTTCGCGCAGCGTCGGATCGAGCCATTGGGAATAATCGCCCGGGGCGAGAATCACGGGCATGCGATCGTGCAGCTCGCGCATCGCGCCCGTCGCCGCCGTTGTTACGATGGTGCAACTTTCAATGGTGAGCGGCGCCTCGCCTCCCCTCCCTTCTAGGGAGGGGTTGGGGGAGGGTTCAGCTTTGGCGATCATCGGCGCAGGTCCGCAGCGCCAGCTTTCCCACAAACCGGCAAACGCAAACGGCCGGTCGTCGCTGCGGTGTATGTAATAAGGTTGCTTCTTGCCGCGGCCGCTGGCCGGCTCTTGCCACTCATAAAATCCGTCGGCCGGAATTAAGCACCGCCGGCACCGATAGGCCGTGCGAAACGCCGGTTTCTCGGCAACAGTTTCCGCCCGCGCATTGATCATTGGCCGCCCTTTGGTTCCTTCCTTGCTCCACGAAGGAATCAGCCCCCAACGCATCGTCGAAGCCGTGCGCCGGCCACTCCCAGAATCAGCTCGCACGACCACAATCTCCTGTGTCGGCGCGATATTGTAGCGCGGTGCGAACAGCGCTAGCTGCCGGTCGGCGCTCACTTCGACGTCGAACTGCCCAATTAGAACCGGCGCGGGAGTCCGCAATGTAAACCGTCCACACATAAAACAACCGCTTTTCGCTGCTTAGCGATTTAACTCCCCAATTGCTCCTCAAGCCACTTCAGATACGCCTCGCTGCCGCCGACGATCGGCGTGGCGATCAACTCGGGGACTTCATATCGATGAATCCGGTCAAGCAATTCTTGGATGCCCGCCAACTGGTCGCGGCTGGTTTTCGCGGTGCACATCCATTCCTCGGCGGTCTCCGTTTTTTCCTGCCAGCGGAACGTGCTCACAATCGGCCCGCTGACCTGTACGCAACCCGCTAGCCGACGAGACACCAATTCGGACGCAATCTCCTCCGCATCTTGCCGAGTGCCTGTCGTCGTCGTGATTTGAATAAACTCGGTCATGATGCTTGCGAGAATTTCTGCTGCGATATTTCACCGTCCGAGCAATTGGTCCACTGCCGCGCCGATGTCGCGCTCACGAGTTAGCGATTCTCCTACCAGGATCGCGTCGACGCCAGCCGTTTCGAGTCGCTCAACATCCGCGCGCGTCTTAATGCCGCTTTCTGCGACCAGCACGCATTCATCCGGAACGCGGTTTCGCATCTCAATTGTATGCGCCAGGTCGACCTCGAATGTACGCAAATTGCGGTTATTGACGCCGATCAATGTCGCGCCCGCGTCAAACACACGCTCAAGATTCTCCGGCTCGTACAGCTCCACGAGCGGCGTCATTCCAAGGTCGCACGTCGCGTTGAACAATTTGCGCAAGTTGCAGTCGTCCAGGCACTCGGCGATCAAGAGCACAGCGTCGGCACCGGCCACACGGGCGTCGACGAGCTGATACTCGTCGAGAATGAAATCCTTGCGCAAAAGCGGAATTCTGGTTGCCGCGCGGATCTGCGACAGGTATTCGAGCCGTCCTTGAAAATAGGGCTCGTCCGTGAGGACGCTGATGCAAGTCGCCCCGTGCGCTTCATAGATTCTGGCGATCGCCACTGGATCGAAATCAGCTCGAATCACACCGGCAGACGGGCTCGCTTTCTTGACTTCGGCGATGAGCTTGATTGGCCCCGGAGCGGCAATCGGCGTGAAAAAATCCCGCACTGGCACTGAATCCGCCAGCCGTGCACGCAGCTCGGCCTCAGGCACCGCTGCCTTAAGCCGCTCAATTTCTGTGCGCTTAGCCGCGACAATTTGATCCAGAATCGTAGCCATGAAAAACAATTTGGGGCCAAAACGCGATTATCACCATCTTAAATCTTAACCAAGCGCAGGAAAAACGCTATCGTTGACAGCGGCCGAGACTTGAATGTCTGGCGGCAGGCGTGCCGATTCGCATTCCGCTGCCCGGCGGTAGTCGGTATCATCGCCGCGCACCAATCCACTAGCTAGCGGTCTCAACGCGAGCAATTGCGCGCTTGCACGGCGCGCCCCTCGTTTGTGTTGAATCCAATATCGACATGAGCAGCTTTCGCATCGAACGCGACACGATGGGCGAAATGCAAGTGCCGGCCGACGCACTCTACGGCGCGTCGACCGCGCGCGCCGTCGACAATTTTCCCATCGCTCTTGAGCCGGTTCCGGCCGCGATGATCCACGCGTTCGGGCACCTCAAGGCAGCTGCCGCGCGGGCCAATCTCGATCTGGGCAAGCTCGATGAAAAGCGCGCTAAGGCGATTATCGATGCATCGAAAGAGGTTGCCGGCGGACAGCATGATGCCCAATTCCCGGTCGACATCTATCAAACGGGATCGGGCACCTCAACGAATACCAACGCGAACGAGGTGATTGCCAATCTGGCCAATCAGCGCCTCGGTTACGGCGCTGGGGCCAAGGGGAAAGAGGGCGCGGTTCATCCCAATGATCATGTCAATATGGGCCAGTCGTCAAACGACACCTTTCCGACGGCGATGCATATCGCGGCGACGCTCGCCATTGTCCGCGATTTGATTCCAGCGCTCGAGCGGCTGCACTCCGATCTTAATGCCAAAGCAACCGAGTGGGACAACATCGTCAAGATCGGCCGAACGCATTTGATGGACGCCACGCCGATTCGCGTGGGCCAGGTTTTTTCGGGCTATGCCGCGCAAGCTCAATATGCGGTCGTCCGCGCGGGCAGGGCGCTGAAGCGGCTCCAGGAAAACATGCCAATCGGCGGCACGGCTGTCGGCACCGGGATCAACACGCATCCCAAGTTTGCCGCAAAAGTCTGCACAACCCTCTCGAATGAACTGGGCGCTGCTTTCACCGAAGCGGCCAACCATCCCGAGGCGCAGGCCGCAAAGGATTCGTTCGTCGAAGCCCATGGCGAACTGAAAACAATCGCCGTTTCGCTGTCGAAAATCGCCAACGACATTCGCTTGCTTGGCTCCGGCCCGCGCTGCGGCATCTTCGAGCTTTCGCTGCCGGCCATCCAGCCTGGCTCCTCGATCATGCCCGGGAAGGTCAACCCGGTTATCGCCGAAGCCGCCGTACAAGTTGCCTGCCGCGTGATTGGTAACGACGCCGTCGTAACGACGGCCGGTTTGGGCGGCATCGGCTCGCTATTCGAGCTCAACGTCGCCATGCCCGTGATGATCGACGCTTTCCTCGAGTCTGTGAAACTGCTGGCGAACGTCGCCAATGTGTTGGTCGACAAGTTGCTTGACGGATTGCAAGTCAATGTCGATCGCTGCCGCGAACTACTTGACCAGTCACTCATGATGGTCACATCGCTGGCGCCAAAAATCGGCTATGAACAAGCGGCCGCCCTGGCGAAAGAAGCATTTCAAACCGGCAAAACGATTCGGCAGCTTTGCCGAGACCGCAACATTCTGCCAGAGGCCCAACTCGACGATGCACTCGACCCTTGGAAAATGACCCGACCACACGAATAGCGAGCCAGCGGCCCGTCGTCACGGCGACTGGTTCCTGGTTCGGCCAACACCAAATCACCAAAACTCAACACGGAGCCCGAGCACGATGGCAAGGAAGCTGTCAGGCCTCGCAAGGCATGGATACGGAAACCTCATAGCAATCCTCGCGATGTCGGCTGCCCAAGTGGCCTGCGCCGACGAAAAGGTGCGAGTTTCGACGCCGCGGCTCGTTCTGCCCAATCCGTTCGCGGCCCCTGCGTCTTCGCAGGAACCTGCGCCCGTGGAGCCAGAAGCGCCGCGACGCCGGCCAACGACGTATCAAAATCCCTTTGTCAACATGACCGCGGCGCCGCCGATTGAGATGCCCGTGCGAACAGGCCCGATCAGCCGTTGGCGCCGGCCCATATTGCCATCTCGCGATTCAGGCACGGAGTCCGCAATCCTTACGTTTGATCCGGCGAAGCCGACGCGGCCAGCATGGGATCAATTGCCACTTGAAAGTGTCATGGCAACGAACGAAGCGTTGCAGGAGTCAGCCAGAGTTACGATCAGCGATTCTGAGCAAGGCTCGACAATTCGCTTTGCGCCCGAGCCGCTCACTCAGCCGATATCGGTCGCGCCGCCGGCCGATTCTAATGTTGCGTCGCCGGCAGACCGCGTGGCAAGCGATGCGTCCATCCGTGATCCATTTGAACTTCCGGCCAACTTATCTGTTGGCGCAGCCGAACCGATTCAATCGGCCAGCCCTGGCAAGGAGTTGATCGAATCACGGGAAGGAGCGATAGCGTCCGGCAATGCGAGCCCGCTGCCGCTGGTGATCTCGGACTATTCCGAATCGGCGGACGGCTGGTTTGCCGAAGCACAGCAACTGGCGCAAAATGCGGCGACGATTGACGACATGACCGCGATCATCGAGCTGTGTCAGCGTGCGTTGGCAGAGGCCCCGCCCGCGGAACTGGCCGGCCCGCTGCGACGGCTGGCCGGCTGGGCACACAACCGTTGCGGCGAAATCCAGATCGAGCAGGGATTGCAAGCCGAAGCCACGCGAAATTTTCAAATCGCCATTTCGCTCGACCCGAATTGTTCGCTTGCTATTCATAATCGTGCGGTCACCTTGGCGCAGCAAAATGAATCGGAAGCTGCGCTTCGGGATTTCAATCGGGTGCTTGAACTCAACCCCGGACTGTCGGTCGCGTAC
>DATFGJ010000306.1:0-2224 GCA_035249585.1 Lacipirellulaceae bacterium | reverse complement strand
CCATCCAAAGCCGGAATCGGAGGGGTTCGTCAAAGGCATCGTTTGGCGCGGGGTGGTGAATGCCAGCCAGACGCCGGAAATGCAGGCGGCGCAGAATATCTCGCAAGTCTTCATGGGCGTGAACCTCAAGTGCGCGTCGTGTCACGACAGCTTCATCAACGATTGGACTTTGGCCGACGCTTACGCTCTCGCGAATGTTTATAGCGACAAGAACCTCGAACTTTTTCGATGCGACAAGCCGACCGGCAAACAAGCCGAGATGCGTTTCATTTATCCGGAGCTTGGCGACATTGATCGCAGCGCGTCCGAACGCGATCGCCAGGAGCAACTCGCGGAAATCCTGGCCGGGCCAAAAAATGGACGCCTGACGCGCACGATCGTGAATCGTCTCTGGGCCCGATTCATGGGGCGCGGCCTCGTTGAACCGCTTGATGAAATGGAGATGCCGGCGTGGCACCCGGGCGTGCTCGATTGGCTGGCGGAGGACCTCGCGGCCAACGATTACGATTTGAAGCATACGATTGAGACCATCCTCACTTCCGATGTGTACCAATGGCCTGCCGTTGCCGCGCAGGAGCAAACCGAGAAAGCCTTCGTGTTTCGGGGGCCGACCGTCCGCCGCATCAGTGCCGAACAGTTTGTGGACGCCATAGGCTGTCTGACCGGCGTTTGGCACGACAAACCAGACGGCGATTTCGATTTTTCAGTGATTGGCGGTCAGAGCACGAAGCTGAGTCGAGACGTGAAATGGATCTGGAGCAGTGCGAATGCAGCGTCGGCTGCCCCTCCCGGACGCGTCTATTTCAGAAAGACGTTTGTGCTTGATGCGAAGCCGAGCAAAGCCAGCGCGGTCATCGCGTGCGACAACAGTTTCACGCTTTACGTGAACGGCCACGACGCCGCGTCGGGCAAAGATTACGGCAAACCCGTGACGAAAGATGTGACGCGCTGGCTGCAACCTGGCACGAACCTGTTGGCGGTGCTCGCAATTAATCACACGCCGGAAAACAAAGTGCCGGCCGAAAACGCTGCAGTCACCGAAGGCGCAAACCCTGCGGGGCTGTATGTGCATGTGACGGTGATCGACGGCGGAACTGAACGCGTGATGGGCACTGACAAGTCGTGGCGGTTTACAGAGGAGAAAGCTGAGGGTTGGAACAAGCCGGATTTTGTGGCCGAATCGTGGAGCAGCGCCGCGGAATTGGGTGGCGCGTCCGTCGCTCCATGGAAAATGGCCAGAAAGCTCACGAGCGCGCGCGCGGCCTTGGCGCTCAATGGCCGGGTTCGCTCGGCGCTTGTCGTGGCTGATCCCTTGATGGTCGCACTCGGACGCCCCAATCGCGAGCAAGTGATCACGTCCCGTGCATCGGAGGCGACGACCTTGCAGGCTCTCGAACTGACCAATGGCCGGACCTTGACAGCGTTGATTCGCGAAGGCGCGGCGAAGCTTGTTGCAACTGAAAAGCCGCAATCGTCAAAAGAGATTGTCACCGACCTGTACGCTAAAGCCCTTGGCCGCAAGCCGAGCCCCTCGGAGCAAAAACTGGCCGAACAAACCGTCGGCAATCCCGTCCAAAGAGAAGGGGTCGAAGATTTGCTGTGGGCACTAGTGATGTTGCCGGAATTTCAGTTGGTTTACTAAGGGTATGAAGCAAGACGATTGGTCGCGCCGCGACTTTCTGAAGACCGCAAGCGCGGCGACGCTTTCCGCGCTGGCTGCGGGCTATCCGCGCGCCGCGATTGGCGCCGCTTCGAGCGAGAAGCCGAAAGCTACTGCCGACACTGTGATCGTGCTGTGGATGGCTGGCGGCATGGCGCACACCGAAACGTTCGATCCGAAACGTTACACACCTTACCAGCAGGGGCTCGATCCGAATCTGGTCCTGAGCACGTTCCCAGGCATCGATACCGCTGTTGATAACATCAAATTCTCGCAAGGCCTGGAGAAAATGGCGGCGGTCATGGATCGCGGGACGTTGATCCGCAGCTATACCGCGGGCGATCTCGGGTTCATTCTGCATTCGCGACATCAATATCAATGGCACACCGGTTACGCGCCGCCGCAGACCGCCGCCCCTCCGCACATCGGCGCAATTTTATCGCGCGCCCTCGGTCCGGTGAATCCAGCCGTCCCCGCGTTCATCGATATTGGCCAGCGATTCGACGTCGGCGAAGGTGAGGAGTTGAAAGCCTTTCACGCCGCTGGATTCTATGGCAGCGAATA
>DATFGJ010000305.1:0-22272 GCA_035249585.1 Lacipirellulaceae bacterium | reverse complement strand
TTCGCGCAACGGCATCCTGCTATTGAATCACTACCTGCACCTGGTGAAATACGAGGGCGAAGGCTGGACCAAGGAAATGATCGTCCGCGGAGGACTGGAGCGGCTGGCGCCCGTGCTCATGACCGCGCTGTGCGCCGGCATCGCCCTCATCCCTCTGACATTGGCCGCCGGCGAGCCGGGAAAGGAAATCCTCTACCCGGTCGCCACCGTGATCGTCGGCGGGCTGATCAGCTCCACCCTACTCGACTTTTTCGTCCATCCGGCGTTATTCTGGACGCTCGGCTTGAATGCGGCGCGCCGGGTCGTTGAATCCAAAGAGCAGCAAATTCGACTTGAGGACGAACCCGGCTGGGCGGCGTAGTCGGGTTCAAATCGCGGAAATAGCCGCCGAGCTACGCCCGGCCGGCGCAGACCGCGATGCTAGGTGAGGTCGCCGCATGTGAGGACATCGTTATTGCAAGTGTGCCGCGGCATGGTGCGCTTAACGAAGAAATGCTTATGGAGACTATGCGATGAACCCTTTTTATTCCAATCGATCGTCGCGATTTCGCTTTCGTTGCTGCTATCCGTTTTGGCCGCCGCCGACATTCGCGATGATTACGAATTAACGGTCGCAGCCGCGGTCAAAGCGACCCGCGGATGGGAGCTTTACGAAAACGAAAAGTTCGGGGCTGCGTTCAAAGGCGGACATTACACCGACCCCGACCCGAAGACAAAGGTCAATGATTTCTGGTCGGACGGACTCATAGCAAAGCTCGATCGCGACAACAACGGCCACTTTGAAACCATTTTCATCGTGGTTGATGATGAGCTGGTCTATGCTGGGTCGATTGGCCGCACAGGACGCTTCGTTCATACGGCAAAGGTTTACAAAAACTACGTCGGCGAACCGGCCGCGTCATTTATCGGTGATTCCCTCGCCGGTCGCAGGAAGAATTAATTGATGGTGCCCTGCAAAACCAGCGGCAACACACCATCAACATCAGCCACCACGAGTTTTGCTTTTGGGCGTTCAAGACTTATACTATTCACTATCTTCGATTAGAGCAGAGGGTTGCAAAGACTCAGCGGTTGTAAGGGAGCAACCATGTCACGCACCGAAGCACCACCTGCGCCAACTGAAACGCAGCCCGAAACGATCGTTCGACCGACGACGCGCCGGCGTCGAAAAAGCAAAGCGAAGCACCAGCCGCCGTACGCAGTCGTGCTTCATAACGACGACGTCAATGGGATGGACCATGTCGTCGGCGCTTTGCGCAAGGTGTTTAACTACGACCTCATCAAGGCAATCGGGCTCATGCTTCAGGCCCACCAGACCGGCCGAAGCATCGTTTGGACGGGCACTTTGGAGCTAGCCGAGCTCAAGGCCGACCAACTTCGCTCCTGCGGACCGGACCCGAACATGCGCGACCGCGGCGCGGGTCCGCTAGCCGTCAGCATCGAGCCGCTGCCAGGCGATTAGATATTGGGTGCCACTCGCCGCGGCGAAGTGCGCCTTGTGAGGGGCCTGCGGCCAATTGCGGTTTCGGCGAACCAGCATGTTAGTGTGCTCGAAGCTGTTGCGGCTCGACTAAATGGCATCTCATTTCGGTGCACCCATAGGAGCACTGGCAATGCGACTGGCACTCAGCGCAAGTCCTTCAACGCCTAGCAATTCTTGCCTATTCCGAACAGGCAGACAGTGCCAGAGCTTCAGTGCCAGTATCAAAAGGCATGCGGTCTCCGGTGGGCTGAAATTACGCCGCATCAAGGATACAATTAATACGATCCGGCATCTCCTCCCCGTTCACGCAAGTACTCTGTGTTTCAACTTTTTCCCGACGGCGAATTTCGCGCCGATAACTGGGTGGTTGTGATCGGCATCGGGCTGTTGTTCTTCCTTGTGCAGCTCACGCTTACGCTGCGATTCAATTTCCGCCTGCGACGCCAGCGGCGAATCCTCGCGCAGCTCGGCGCCGACTTCGAAGAAGGCGGCGACGGTCGTGGCCACGTCGACAAGATTCAGGAGAGCTACGGCTGGATTCATTGGGTCGTCGCCAACTTTCCGGCGCCGTCGACCAACCCACCCGCCAACTACTCGCGCGAGGACGTGCTCCAGGAACTCGACACGCGAATCGCCAGCGATTCCGATTACCTGCTGCTGCAGCGCATGGGCATAATGGCGCCGCTATTGGGCGTTGTGCTCACCGTCGTCGGGTTTTACTGGCTTGAGATTAATGAAACTCAAGAGCAATCTCTCCAAGCCATTTTGCTCGCCGTGACTCCGCTAGTGGCTGGTGTGGGTACTGGTGCCGTGCTGGCTCTTATCAATCAAGTATTGTTGCATGTCGCCGGACGACGAGTCGAAGCACTGCGAATGGCCGCGCGCGAATGGTTCGACGCCGCCGTCTGGCGGAACATCGGACTCGATACGCAGGCGGCCACCGTAAAGGCCGTGCGTGCCATCGAGCGATTGGCGACTTCGGTTACAGAAGCCTCTACTCGGCACGACGCCAGCTCGAATCGCATTGCGCAAACGTCGGCGTCGATGAAGGACGCTGCGACACAGTTCGGCCAGGTCGTGAAGTCCTTTGCCGGCGAGATTCGCGGTATCCCCGAATCGCTCAGCGAAGTGCGGCGCTCGACTTCAGCCGCGGCCGCCTCACTCGACGAGCTAATCCAGATTGGCACGCGCGCCGTGGCGAATCTCGACGTGTCCGTCGCGGCGTTCCGAAGCTCGCTGGATCGTGACTTCGCCACCGCTGCCCAGCTGCATTTTCGCTCGAGCAAGTCGCTGGCGGATTCGGTGCAGCAAATCAGTGAGGCGGCTGAGCTGCTGAAGTCCGGCGCAGGCGACATAAAACAAACCTCCCAGACGGGCGCCGCTTCGTTTGAAAAGCTCGACGATTCGATTCGGCAGCAACTAGTGCCCGCAAATCGACGCTTTCATGATGCTGTGCAAGAGCTATCCGGCCAGGCGGCCGCCGTTAGCAAAGTGGCCCGCGACCTCTCGACTCACGTGGAGTCGACGGCCTCGGAACTCGACAAAACGGCCGGTCGGCTCGTTCCCTCGTTTAATGCCTTCTGCGATACGGTCGATCAGCGCCTCGGGCCGGCAGTACAGCAGCAGCGAAGACAAGTTGAATCGATTGGCCAGTCGATCGATCGACTCCGCGAGGTTGCGGAAAGCATGTCGGAAGGCATGCGCGGCCTGCGCGCGATGCTGGAAGAGTTTTCGCTGGCTGTGGGCCGAACCGGCCCCTTGCACGAAGCGCTCGCCGGCACGGCGAAAGAGCTGGCCGAGGCGGGAAAACATATGCGTCGCTCCATCGAAAGCGACATGGCGCCGTCGCAGCGCTCAATGCGCGACACGGCAACGACGTTCGCCAATGCCGCTGCGCAGTTAATTGATTTTACGCAGGACGGTTTGGTGCCGGCGACGCGCGAGCTGGCAACGCTTCATGAGACGTTGCGCGGGCTTGAGGAGGTCGTCGCGTCGATTCGCAGCTTCAGCCACGCGCGCGCCGACATTGATCGACTCAACACCACACTCGCGCGCTCGGCTGAGATCAGCGACGCTCTCGCGGCGCTGCCCGATCAGTTGCGAGAAATCCTGGAACAACGAACAAACCATTCAGCCGGCCTGTCGAATCTTCCCGGCAGAGTTCGAACCTGGCTGACGCGCCGACCAAAGTGATACAAAGCCGGATCATGTTGGTCCGGAACGGTTCAGGCCATAATCGCCCGGACATGTCGAATTCGGGAATTCACCATGCAACTTGAAAAGGCCACATCCCGATCGAGTGAGGCGGCTCTCGCGGGTTGGATCTCCAGCAACGACGTTACGCTTTTCACCACCGTTCTCGTGGTCATGATTGCCATTTTTCTGCACGCTCGGCTCAGCAAAGGAGCCCGCGAAAACGTGCAGATTAGCCAAGAGAAACAGAGCCTTGCCGCGCAGCTTGCCTCAACGGCCAGCGAGCTCGACTCAAACAGTGACCTCTTGGATAGAACCAAAGCCGCTCTCAGCTTAACGCAGGAAGAGCGCGACCAACTCCGAAAACAGCTCGTCGAGAAACTCGATGAGCTTACACGGTTGATGGCGCGGCTGGAAGCACTCGTCCAGGAGAAAGGCGAACTTGAATCCGAGCATCAATCGCTGATCGCGACCGCGCAATCTCTGGCCGATGAAAAGTCCGCGCTCACCGCCGAGCGCGCCTCGCTTGCCGAAGCTCGCAACACGCTGCAGACAAGCAATATGAATCTTCGCGACCGGCTGGAATCGCTCACGAGCCAGCTGGCGGCCAAGGTTGATGCCTTGCAACAACTCGCGGAGCAGCGCGACCGGCTCAAAAAGCAGGCCGACGAGCTTGGCGCCATCATCGCAGGCCTCGAGCAAAAGCTGCGCGAGCTGAACATCAATTTGGCGGCAACGCAAGAACGCGCCGCCGAATCGGCAACTAAGATCGGCGCACTCGAATCGCAGCTTGCCGCCGGCGACAAGAAAGCGGAAGAGTACTTGGCGCAACTGAGGCGAGCGACCGAGCTATTCAAAGGCTTGCAAGCCGAAAAACAGCAGTTGCAACATTCTCTCACCGAGGCCGAGCGGCGGCGCCAAGCGCAGTTGCTGGAAGAGGCCCGCAATAACCGCGAGCTGGTCGGCCTCACCGGCAAGCTGGAGCGCGTCGCGATCTTGTTCGACGCCTCCGGCAGCATGCGCCGCGCGGCTGGGCGCGGTATCGGCGACCGTTGGGACGAAGCTCAGGCCATCGCCGCCACCTGGCTGCAGCATCTCAACGTGCAGCATTGTGTCCTGATCGTGTTTTCGAACCAGGTCCGCACGTTTCCCGAGGGCGGCACGCTTGCCGACGTCCGCGGCGAGGCCGGAAAGGCACGACGCGAAGCGTTGCTGCAGCATCTGAAGACTGTGACGCCAAACGGCTGGACCAACACGCATGACGCCCTGCGGAAAGCCTACGAGTACGACGTCGACACGATCCTGTTGTTCACCGATGGTGCGCCCAGCAAGTCAACCTCGGGCGCGTTCGATCCCGTGATTGCCCGGCAAATCTACGACCTTTGCCGTCAGCGCAGCAACATCCCCGTCCACACGATTGGCCTGGGGAACTACTTTGACGAAAACGCCTCCACCTTTTTGCAGACCGTCGCCAAGCTCACGGGTGGAACGTTTCGCGGCTGGTAGCCAATTCTTGGTGTTCCGTGGGGTGGCTGGGGCAATGCGAAGCGTCGCCCAGTTCGTTAATACATTGCTGGGGCGTTGCCCCAGCCAGCGAAGATGGCCATTGAAATTCGTTTTGCACAGCCACAGGACGCTGCTGGAATCGTGGCCATCTATGGCCCGTACTGCGACGGATCGGTCGTATCGTTTGAGCTCGCGGCGCCGACAGTCGACCAGATGCGCGAGCGAATCGAGCGCATCATGAAGCAATACCCATGGCTTGTGTGCGAGATCGACGGCGAAATAGCTGGTTATGTCTACGCGTGCCAGCATCGCGAGCGGGCCGCGTATCGTTGGGCCGTCGACGTGGCCGTTTACATTGCCCCGCGGTACCAACGGCGCGGCATCGGCCAGGCGCTCTACGCGGTTCTATTCCAGATTCTACGTGCCCAAGGTTACTTCAAGGCCTACGCCGGCGTTACGCTGCCAAACACCGGGAGCATCGGCCTGCACGAAGCTGTCGGGTTCACGCCGCTGGCCGTCTACCGCGGCGTCGGGCATAAATTCGGCAAATGGCTCGACGTTGGCTGGTGGGAACTTGATCTGCGGCCGCAAACAGAAAAACCCGAGGAGCCAATTCCGTTTGGTTCAATATCGCCAGGCGATTCGTTGAAACAGGCGATGCTCGCCGCGGAAAAGCTCGTTAAGTCAAGTCGCGAGTAATAAAGAAATAGACGTTTGCGACAGGATCCATGTAAAATCAGTATAATCAAAATGCGGATTCGCCATGCGAGCTACTCGCGTAGTTGACTGGCTTCGTTCTCCTCGTCATTGGGTGAATTCACATGCCCAAAAGCCGTCCCACCAATGCTGAACTCATTGAAGAGAACAAACACCTTCGCGCCCAAGTCGCCCAACTTGAGGACCGGCTCGACCACCTCTTCGAGCATGGCCCAGCGGCCAAGGCCCAGCAAAGTGAAGCCCTGCACCGCGACATCATGGGCGTCGTTGCCGACGTCGTTCTGATCGCCGACGATGCTGGTCGCCTCGCGTATGTCTCGCCGAACGCTCATTTCATCTTCAGCCACGCGCCGCACGACATCTTGAAGCAAGGCCGAATCGGTTTCCTCCTGCCTGGCGAACTGTTCGATCCGGATCTCTTAGAACAACGCGGCGAGATCGCCAACATCGAATTCCAGATTCGCGATGCGATTGGCCGCGCGCGTAGTCTGCTCGTCACGGTGCGCAAAATCGACCGTCACGCCGGAACAGTGATGTACGTCTGTCGCGACGTGACCGAGCGGAAAAAAATCGAGCTCGATTACGAGCTGCTTTCGCTCACTTTGGAACGGCGCGTCGAAGAACGTACCAGGGAACTCCGTGAAAGCCACGACCGCTACAGACGCCTTGTAGAAGGATTGCGAGACGAGTATCTCTTCTACGCGACCACGCCCGATGGAACCATGACCTATGTCACGCCGTCGGTGTACAACCTGCTCGGCTATACGCCCGACGAAGTCATCGGCCGCAATTGGCGGGAGTTTGTCGATTCCGACGGACCCAACCTTCCCGAGCTTGAGAGGCTCGATCGACTGCGATTGGCCGGAATGCCCACGCCCTTGTATTGTGCCGAAGTGCGGCATGCCGACGGTCACATGGTGATGCTTGAAACGCGCGATGTTCCACTGCGAGATGCCAGTGGCCGAATTATCGCCAACGAGGGAATCTGCAAGGACGTCACTCGTCGGCACCGCGCCGAGGAAGCCCTGCGCCTAGCCCACGAAGAGCTCGAACACCGCGTGCAGGAGCGCACCGCCGAGCTTAAAGCCATGAACGACCGGCTGCGCGACAGCGAGCACCGCTACCGCTCCGTCGTCGAGGACCAGTTGGAATACATCGTCCGCTGGCGCGGCGACGGCGTGCGAACCTTCGTCAACGAATCCTATTGTCAGGCTCGCCTCGCCTCGCGCGAGGAGCTGATCGGAACCAGCTTTATGCCGGCCATCGTTGAGGAAGACTGCGAAGCTCTCAAGCGCAAGCTGGCGACCGTCTCTCCGGACAATCCCGTCGTCATGGACGAGCATCGAGTCATTAAACGCGACGGGTCGATGAGCTGGGAACGCTGGACGAACCGGGCCCTATTCGACGAGCAAGGCAGGCTCATCGAATTTCAATCGGTTGGCAGCGACGTCACCGAAGGCCGAAAACTTGAGAAGCAGGCTGAGGATCGGGTCCTCGCGGCCGCCCGGCTCCGCGCTCTTAGCGAACGCGAGCGCGACGTGATGCGCTTGGTCGTTGCTGGCGACGCCAATAAAGTGATCGCCCGCAAGCTCGACCTCAGCATCAAAACAATCGAAAAGCATCGCAGCAGTCTCATGAAGAAGCTGCACATCCGTAGCGTACCGGAGCTCGTGCGGTTGGCTCTGCTCGTGGAGACTCCCGACGCGACGTGATTGAGTGCGCCGTCCGTATTCTTTGGCGCGCGCTCCTTTGCAAGTGCACAAAAACATCTTTCGCGTCCGGTTGGCTTGACCAACTGTTGATCCCTGAGCTTGGTAGGGTTTTCACCTGGTGCCGCGGGCGCAACACAGGGCTTCCCCGCCTTAGGCGCCAAAGCTTTGCCGCACAATCTGTCATGGCTGTACATCTTTTTATTAGAGTCAAAACAATTGCGGCGTCGTCTTTGGGGGATCTTTTCCATGCCAGTACTCGAATGCTCGTGTGGAATGGTCATGTCGACGACGGCTCGCGATTCCCGTCAGCGCTGCATGCGCTGCGGCAGCATCACGCTTCGCGAACTCAATAGCGGCACGCCGTCGTCGGCGGCGATATGGCATTTCATAGATTGGCCGGCCACGGATGTGAACGTTCAACGTGTCACCGGAAGTCACGGAACTTGGACAACCGAATTAATTGCAGAAGGTTCACACATTTGAAATAAATTGCGGGTGTGCGTCGAGTGGTTTGCGCCGCGGCCCATTCCCTGCGGCGGGCCAGCGTCATAGAATTGGATATGGGCCAGACGCCGATGTTCTTCTAAGTCGGCGACTGTACGGCGGCTGGTAGAGAGGCGGGCAACCTTCTCTGCCCTTGACGGGCCAACGGTAACTCGTGGCCCTTAAGGTCGGAACAGCTATGGAGCAAGCGGATCGGGAAGGGCACTGCTGCGCGGGGTCGCGAGCCCCGGCTAATGTTCCAGCTGCGCCTGGCGCGCGCAAGTTGCAGAAACTCGGCGCGGCGCGAAGGCGCCAGGGGCTTTCGGTGCGCTGTGTCGCCCAGCGTCTGGGTCGGTCGGTGAGCGAAGTTCGTGCTCAGGAAGAGGAAAGCGCCGACATTTTTCTCTCGGAGCTGTATCGCTGGCAGGCTGCACTTGAGGTGCCGCTCGACGAACTGCTTCACGAACCGCAAGACACTCTTTCGCCACGCGTGCTTACCCGAGCGCGCTTACTGCGCATCATGAAAACGGCCATGGCGATTCGACGCCAGGCGCGTTCCGAAGCCGAGCGCCGCTTGGCCCGCCAGCTGGTGGAGCAATTGCTGGAGATCATGCCTGAGCTGAAGGAAGTGGCTGGCTGGCCCGCCGTGGGCCACCGCCGCAGCGCCAACGAGCTTGGCCGTATCGGGGAGAACCCGATTTCCGACGATTGGCTCCACGAAGCTAGTTGAGCAGCAGGTTGGGCAGGCATTCTTGCCTGCCTTCATTCGCGGACAGGAACGCCTGGCCCACGCTTTGAAACCGCTTCTACTCCTCCGACTCTTCGCTTGGAAACGGCACCGGGTCTCCGCGCAGCTGACAGATGGCGTTGTGCGCCGCACGCTGCTCCGATTCTTTCTTGCTGCGACCCCACGCAGACGCAAAACGTCGCTTTCCAATTTGCGCCGTCATCTTGAAGCACTTGCTGTGGTCGGGCCCCTTTTCGTCGAGCAGGTGATAGGTGGGCGTAACACCCTGCTCGCGCTGCGCGAATTGTTGCAGCAGTGATTTGAAGTTGCCACCCGAGTCGCCTGAAGCGGCACACTCGATCTCCGGGCCGAAGTAAGTAAGCACGAATTCGCGAGCCGGCTCCATTCCGCCATCCAGATATATCGCCGCAATGAGTGATTCCAACACGTCCGACAACACGGACGGCGGCACCGCCGGATGCGTCGTCATGCCTTTGCCAAGCACGAGGAATTCACGAAGGCCGAGAGCCTGGCTGATCTTGGCACACGTCTGCCGGCTCACCACCACGGACTTCAGCTTCGTGAGGTCCCCTTCCAACTGCTCTGGAAATTGCTGAAACAGCTGTTCGCACACGACCAGGCCCAGGATCGCATCGCCGAGAAACTCCAGCCGCTCGTTCGACGACAGCCGATGATCGGCCCCGGACGCGTGGGTCAACGCCGCGTCGAGCAGCTGCTGATCGCGAAATCGATACCCGACCCGCTGTTGACATCGTTCCAGCCGCAAGGCATCGTTGGGACCAGCATCCGATGTGGGCGACTGAATCATGGACATACTCAGTATTGTCGGCGGCCGCCCGTCTCGACAGAATGCCCGTGGCAATTAGAAGAAGCGAATCGTTGCGCCGCATCGAAAAACGCCATGGTCATACTGAATTTGCAATGAGGCAACGGGAAGAGAGGCAGTTGTCGTTAGGCTACTGGCAGCCTAAATGCCTGTCAATCCGATATGACGACATCGTACCCGATCCGACCACTTAACTATCACGTATCAATCGAATTGAACCGCCAAGAACGCCAAGGTCGCCAACGCGATTTGGCGGCTTGTGAGTTTCTCGGCGCGCGTGGCGTTCTTGGCGGTTTGGCGTGCCAGCTTTCGGACGCGCAGAATGGGGAGTGACGTGCATGATCAACACGCTGTACTTGCCTGAGCTGCGTGAAATGCTCGAGCTCAACGATGTGGACGGCCTGCGCGAATTCTGCACGGCTCTGCATCCGGCGCGCACTGCGGAATTCATGGAGGGCCTCACCGCTGCCGAATCATGGTCCGTGCTTCAGGCCGCTGATCCGCCCACGCGCGTGGAAATCTTCGGCTACCTCGATCGCCAAAAACAGATCGAAATCATCGAAACGTGCGACGCAGAAAGCGTCAGCACGCTCGTGGCCGACATGCCGGCCGACGACCGCGTCGACCTGCTCAACGCCGTCGACCCAGAGGTCTCCCAAACGCTGACCGCGCTTGTGCCTGTCGACAAGCGGCGCGACATTCTGCGCCTGCAGGCCTATCCAGAAGGCACCGCCGGCGCCGTCATGACCACCGAAGTCGCGCGGCTTCCCGAATCGCTCACCGTGCGCGCCGCCCTCGAGGAGCTGAGCCGCATCGCGGAAAACCTGGAGACGATTTATTACATCTACATCGTCGACAACGAAAACCATTTGCGCGGCGCAGTATCGGCTCGGCAGCTGGTGACGCATCTCAATCGCCCCAACATGCCGATCATCGACCTCATGGAGCGAAATCTCGTCACGGTCGAGGCTACGGACGATCAGGAGGCGGTCGCCGCCAAGGTCGCCGATTACGACTTTCTCGCGATTCCCGTCGTCGACCACGAGCAACACCTGGTGGGCATCATCACGCACGACGACGTGATCGACGTCCTACAAAAAGAAGCCACCGAAGACGCGTACCTGGCCGGTGCCGTCGGTCGACTGGAAGAAGGTTACCTTTCCATTCCCTGGTTTGAGTTCACCTGGCACCGTGCACAGTGGCTGGCAATATTGTTTGTCGGCGCAATGGGCACGATTCTTGCGCTTCGCACCTATCACAATGCGATCGAGCAGGTTGCCTGGCTTGTCTTCTTTTTACCGCTACTTGTAGCATGCGGCGGCAATTCGGGTAGTCAATCCTCGACTCTCATCATTCGAGCGCTGGCCACGGGCGAAGTTACGCCAGCACTGTGGTGGACTGTCGTTTGGCGTGAACTACGTACGGGTTTGTCGTTAGGAATCTTTCTGGGAACAATCGCCTATTTAATCGCCAGTATCATGGTCTCGCCCCTCGACGCGCTGGTGATCCCGATAACGTTGGTCCTAGTAGTTACCTGCAGTACACTCACCGGTTCCCTGCTGCCGCTGCTTTTCGCGCACTTAGGATGGGATCCGGCGCTAATGAGCACGCCGTTTGTCACGGTTATCATTGACATCCTGGGGATCGTCATCTATATGAACGTGGCGACGCTAATGCTGAAGGAACTGTCGTGACGTTCGCGGCGAAGAAACGCGCGGTGCAACTCTGCGGCTAAATCTCAGGTACTCCGCTCCGTCACACATCCAATAATTGGTGCCCCACATACATCTGCAGCACCTGGCTCTGGACCTTGATCGCGCGAATCAGAATCCAGATCTGGTCCTTTGAGAAGGATTCCGGATCGGACGCGGCCAGGTCCTCCAGCTCCTGCGTCATGGCGGCGTGCTGATCGGTCGCCACCTGCAACTGCAGGCCGGTGCGTTTCCAAGCATCGTGCAGCTCGCGCGGTTGCCGCAACGACTCCAGATGCTCAACCGAGTTCGTCAGCAGCAGGCATAGCCGAGCCACATCTTGAGCTGCAGCTCTCGGTTGCAGCCGTTCGATCTGTTGGGCTAACTCGGCGCAAGTCATTAATTGTTGCGTCTTTTGGTTCAGCGTATTAGTCATTCGCGTTTCGACAATGAGTGCGGTTACAAGACTTGATTTATGACTCGTCAATTATTTTCCCGTGGGCCGACGCAGCCGAGTCCGTATTCACCCGGCCACTTGCATCAAACGAAAAGGCCGTAATGCCGAAGATGTGTAAGAGACCCGCCAGCGGCCAGTTCCGCCCGTCTGCTCAAGCTGTCTTCGAATTGTAGCTTGCGGCTAAGTCCTGCCGGACACAGGAAAATCGGCACGATCGTCGCACGAAAAAGCTGGCCTTTGAGCCCTAAACACGGCATAATCAATAGAGCATGAACACACCGTGGCGCGGTTCCTCATTGACACGCTTACGAGTTGCGAGAAGTAGCCATGTTCGTTTGTCCCGAGTGCGCCAGCAGCGTTGATACCGCCTACTCGAAACGATCTCACACTACCTGCCCGCATTGTGGAGCCGATGTCGGACGCGCCCATGATGGTTCTTGGATCGACGTTGCCCGCGTCGCCAACCTGGCCGAGGCCGGATTCTTGAGCGATGAGCTCATCGGCATGGATATCGACGCTCAAATCTATCAGTTGGAGGAATTCAGCGCGCTTACGGATCGCTGGTCGACGGCTTATTTAATCCGTGTGCCGTCGCATTTGGTGCACGAAGCCGCTGCACAAATCCGCCAGCATCTGGCCGAGGAGGCAGCCGAAACTGAGAGCGGCGCTATGGGATTTCGCTTCTCGGCCGACGCGGAGTCCATGGATCCTCTGTTCTGGCGGCCGGTGGCGCTCGTGGTATTGGCCGGCGTCGCCAGCTTCCTTCTCGGCCAGCGGTTCTCGGATCAGCACGTCGATCGCGGGCCAACCCGCGGCAACCTGTCAACGGCCCTTGGCGCAATCGGCCGGCCTCTGCAGACCGAACCTGTCCCAGGCCAGCCGTGTCATCGATTGTCGTTTGACCGACGCAAGCAAATCTGGTACCTGGACACCGATCGCGACAGTGACGGATTTTTCGAGAGCCGCCAGCAGTTCCAGGTGACTGGCACCGGATGGTAGATTTCAGGGCGGCGGTGCATTTCTCTTTAACTAGCACGCAAGTACGTGGTCCAACTAGGCGTTAACATCGATCACGTCGCGACGGTCCGTCAGGCCCGCAAAACTAACGAGCCGGACCCAATTTGGGCCGCCGCGCTGGCCGAGCTCGGTGGGGCCGACGGCATCACGATTCATTTGCGCGAGGACCGCCGACATATCCAGCAGCGCGATCTGCGCATGCTCATGGAGTCGGTCGCGGTACCAATCAACTTGGAGCTGGCATGCTCTGACGAAGTGCTTTCGGTCGCCTGCGAGGCAAAGCCCTTTCAGGCAACACTCGTCCCCGAGCGTCGCGAAGAGGTCACGACCGAGGGCGGCCTGGATGTTGTATCGCAGCGCGAAAAGGCGGACCAGGCGGTCCGTCGGCTGAAGGACGCCGGCATCTTTGTCAGCTTGTTTCTCGACCCCGATCGCAAACAAATCGAAACGGGCGCGTCGCTCGGCGCCAATGCAATCGAATTGCATACGGGTCGTTATGCGCATGCCACATTGCGCCACAACTCTCAAGAAGCACAGGCCGAGATTGAGACGCTCATCAATGCGGGAAAGCTCGTGCGCAATGCCGGCCTGACGCTCGATGCTGGCCACGGACTGACGTATCGCAACGTAAAACCGGTCGCGGCCGTCGACTCAATGCATGCACTCAACATCGGCCACAGCATCGTCGCGCGTGCGCTCATGGTCGGATTCGAGCAGGCTGTGCGCGACATGAAGCGCCTTATCGGATAGTGCCGTTTACGATACTAATCCATTTCGCCAATAGCTGCCGAGCTACATTTGGCCGGCTGTGCGCGACGCAATCATTTCCGCGGCAACGCCTTGATCTCAGCAATCGCCGTCTCGGGCAGCGAATAATTCTCCACCGCCTTGGCAACAATCTTCTTCGCCAATCCGGGCCAAGCCAACAGCTGTGTCGCGATCCAAAATCGCGGCAGCCGGCTGAGCCGGTCTTCGCGCGGCCGGGTGAGTTCGTCCTCGCTGTTTTCATAGATACCGCGGCCGGCGGCATGCTCGCGAATTTCGCGGATTAGATCCCCACGGCCTTGGCCTTCGAACGCCATGCTCATGAGTATCATCATGAAGCTGTGAGTGCGTACGCCCAATTTGCTAAGGGGGGCAGGCGTCGGCGATTCGCCGCGTGACACTTGCACAAGAAGCTGCGGCAAATTCACGCCGCTAAGAAGCGCGTTGACCGTTTCGCCGATTCGCGGGTTGGCCTCGATGTACTCCGCCCGGCCGCTTTCGCGGTCGTAAAAGTAATCGATAAACAGCGCGCCGTGCCATCCCAAATGCCGCCCCAGTTGAGCCACGTGCTGCCGCGCAAGCGGATGGTCCGCGCTGGTGCGCGCGGTCGACATCCCGCCCACGCCCAACCGCCGCGCTTCAAACTGATGGACGCCAGCAATCTCTCCGCGGTTGAATACGGCTTGCACCGTCGATTGCACGCCGCGCCCCGGCTGCTGAACCAAAATTTCGCTTTGTGCGCCGACGAATCCGTTTCCGCAAAGTGCCTCCAGTCGTTGCTCCAACTTAGAGCGGCTGTCGATGCGCCAAACGCCGGCGCCGGCCGTTCCATGCGCCAGTTTCAAGTAAAACGGAAACTGCGACACATGCGCCAATACATCCGGCACTCGCAAAACCATCGTCGCCGGTTGCGGAAGGTCGATTTCCGTTAGCAACCGGCTGAAATCGGCCTTATTTTGAAGTCGCTCCAACACCGCAAACTCGGGCAATGCGACGTGGACCCGGGCTGCAATTGACTCGCGCACCCGACTTAACAGGTACACTTGCTCGTGCGTCGGAAGCAGCACATCGTACTTTTCCTCCACGAGCAAATCGGCGAGAAACTTAAGAAACTCGGTCGGCTGTTTCGAAAACGACGGCGAACGAATGAAGCGACGCACGAAACTCGAAAACCGGCATTGGCAAAGTGGATCCGGATCCAACACGTCGATGTCGTGTAATGAGCCGAGGCCATACAGCGTCTGCCGGGCCGACAAACTGGCACCCTCCGTGAAGAGGATGCGCAGCCGCTCGCCGCTCTTCTGCGAAATCCCCGATGGGACCGTGAATTCGGCGTTGTCAGCCATGAATTACTCCATCCACCTTTGGTGACCTTCGAGCGACTAGCCAGCAGGCACAAAGTGTAGGCCGCACATCTTGCCTACTCGCTCCATCTTTTATAGGCTGGCGGGCATCCTGAGAAGAGTCAAACTACCGGTGTGCCTCCTTTCGAGTACGGAACCATGGCTGCTGTGGCAGGCGATCTCGAACGGCGCGAAATGTTCGCCGAGATCAAGAAACTCTGCGCCCCGAACAATTACACCAATTGGCTCGTGCTAGCGGCCGAGTATGCCCTCTTTGCGCTCGTAGTCGCAGTCTGCGTCGGCTCGTATCGCTGGATCACCGCCAGCGGCTGGTCGCTGTGGTGGATGGCGCCGATTTACCTGGCAAGCGTGTTTGTCATCGGCGCTTGGACGCAAAACCGCTTGGGTGTTTTGATCCACGAGTCGAGCCATTATTCGCTGTTCAAAAACCGCGTGCTGAACGAGCTGGCCTCGAACTTTTTGGTCGCGTTTCCACTTTTCGCCGTGATTCACAACTACCGAGCCGGCCATTGGGGCCACCACCGTCATGTGAATGACCCGGAGAACGATCCCGATCTCAAGCGATTGGTGAAGCACCATCCGCGCAACTTTCCGATCGGTCGCTGGCGATTTTTATGGGAGTACCTGTTCCTTCAAGTGCTGCCGCACAAAGCCGTGAGCTATCTTAAAGGCCGCGCGCTGTATGCAATGATACCGGCCAAAGACAAAGAACCAGCCAACAACGTCGAGCTCATTCCGCCGCGGCTGTTCCGAGCGATGCGCATCGGCTATTACATCGTTCTTCTGGCCGTGCTGTGGCGGTTCAACTTGTGGGCGCATTACGCGCTGTTATGGCTGTTGCCGATGTTCACGTTCTATCCGGCCGTATTGTTCTTGCGCGAGATCGCGCATCACGGTAACTACCCGGACAACGGCGACTACACCAACAGCCGCGTCTACATGGGGAAATGGCTGGAGCGGGAAATCTTCTTCCCGTTCGGCGAATGGAATCACGTTCTGCATCATATGTTCCCGACAATTCCTTGGCACCGAATGCCCGATGCGCACCAACTCATGATGCGTTACCCGCCGTATCGAGAGAACGTTGTCATGTGCGACGGCTTTTTCTTCAAGGGCGACAAGGCCACGAGCGATCCCACCGTGCTCGACGTATTGGCCAGACCGTCTCAAACCTATTTGCGCCGCGGATGGACTGAGTCTGCGGAACCGGACGGGATTCGGCAGAGGACGGCGGAAGAAGTCGGCAGCGTTGGAGCGCTTGTCGACACTTGGCACGGCGGCGAATCGTAACACGGCGGAGCTGATCTGCATACATAGCCCGGCCATTTTGGCCGGGGTTTCTGCGCCGGCCAAAGTCGCCACGGCGACTCGCTACGGCGAGATGGCCAGCTATATGGGGGAGCGTTCGATGAAAGTCAGCGTGCTAGGCGCAGGTGCCGTTGGTTCGATGTTCGGTGCGCTGCTCAAGCGCGATGCCCTGGACATCGACGTAACGCTCATTGTGCGCGGCGAACACGGGCGAACGATCCATGAGCGGCAGGCCGTCGTTTTGGAAGGCCCGTGGGGTGAGCTTAGCGTTCCAGTGAGGGCAAGCTTTGACATCGCCGATATCGCCGGATCGGATATTGTCTTTGTCGCGGTCAAGTCTCACGCCTCGGAGCCGGCCGCTCGCGCCGCCGCGCCGTATTGGTCCGACGCAACAGTCGTTTCCATTCAGAATGGCATCAACGAGCGGCTCCTGGCCCGGCATGTCAAGGTGCGTCAGTTGGTGATGGGTATGACGGCTACGAACATTGCCATTGTCGAACCCGGCCGCGTTAGTTTGCAGCTTGGCGGGGCCACGATTCTCGGTCCGCCGCTTGGGCACGTCGCATCGGAGCGGGTGGTAACGGCCACGAATGTGCTGCGCCGCATCCGCTGCGACGCGCTGCGTTTTGACTCGAGCCCGAATATTTCCGGCATGCGCTACAACAAGCTGGCGGTCAATGCGCTCGGTTTTGCATCGTGCTTGTCAGCGTCAAATTTCATCAGCGAGGCGCTGTGCCATCGCACTTGGCGCGAAGCCGTGGCTCTGCCGATCATCGCCGAATGCCGCCGCGTGTTCGCCCGCGCCGGAATTCCGCTCCAAACGATCCCCGGAGTGCCAAGTTTGCGGCGCATCGGGCGGCTCACCCGGATGATGAGCTGGCCTGCCATCGGGCGCGGAATTTGCTTCGGCGCCCGCCGTAAATTCGATCGCAAGCCAATTGTCTTCTCGCTACAACAGGACCTCAAGCGCGGCAAGCCAACCGAGGTCGAGCATATCAACGGCGAAATCGTGCGCCTGGCAGCGACCGTGGGACTTTCCGCCCCGATGAATGCGGAAGTCGTGCGCATGGTTCACGAGTTGGAACAGCGGGGCGCCGGCTTTTTCTTCTCGCGGGAGGACGTCATTCGGCGATTCGAGCGCGTACTCGGGGGATCAGATCAGCCTTCAGCCAGCCGATCCAACCGCAGCGGTCGCCGACCGCTCGATTCGAACACGGCAAGCGCGGCCACCGTCGAAGCCGTCGCAGAATAGCCCGAAGTGCAAGCGAGAGATATTGTGGCAAGTCCCTCGCGTGCGCTTCGGGCTAGTGTACGACCCCCGACCATTGTCAGTTTGGGCCTATAGGCCTATTATGCCTCGTGCGGGTGAATTGCTAGCGGCGAACTCTAACACGAGAGGGCGATTACTTGATGAAGACCAAGGGAGAGGCGTTTGCGGGTTTGTCGGTGGCGATGGTCACACCGTTTTCGGGCGGCGAAGTGGACTATCGCACCTTTCGCGAGCAGATCGAGTTTCAGATTGCCGCCGGAACCGATTGCCTTGTGCCCGTGGGAACGACAGGCGAATCGCCGACGCTGAGCCACGAAGAGCAGGACCGCGTGATTGCCTTCGTCGTGGAGGCCGTGGCCGGCCGCGCCAAAGTGATGCCAGGCACCGGCTCGAACAGCACGGCCGAGGCCCTGCGGCTTACGAAATTCGCCGAGAAGGCGGGTGCCGATGCGGCCCTGCAAGTTGCCCCTTACTACAATAAGCCCACGCAGCAGGGCTTTTATGAGCATTTCAAGCGGCTTGCCGAGGAAACCGGACTGCCGCAGTGCATCTACAACATCCCCGGCCGCACGGCAAAGAACATCGAGCCCGAGACGATTATCCGGCTCGCCGAGTTGGAAAATATTGCCCTGGTGAAGGAAGCGACCGGCTCACTCGACCAAGCCTCGCAGATCATCACGTCCACGAACCTCACAGTACTTAGCGGCGACGACAGCCTCACGCTGCCGCTCATGGCGATCGGCGGGCGCGGTGTGATCTCCGTTGTCGGCAACATCGTGCCCAAGGACATGCATTCGCTTATCGCCGCGATGAACAAGGGTGACCTCGGCGAGGCGCAACGTTGGCACCGCAAACTGTTTCCACTGTGCCGCGACATGCTCGGCCTAGCGACAAATCCTATCCCAATTAAGGCGGCGATGAAGCTATTGGGCCGAGATCCCGGCGAGCTGCGCTTGCCGATGACACCACTCGACGATGCCGGCATGACGCGACTCAAGAAGTCGCTTGCCGATTACGGGTTGCTGTAGACGTCGCGAAATGAGCTGCGTCAGCGTAAAGTCCGGCTCGGCTCGCCGGAACTACATCAATGCGACGGGTTCTGATTCTATGCGAGTATCCCACGCTGCTGGGTGGCGAACGGTCGATGCTCGCAACGGTGCCGGCAGTCCGGGACGCCGGGTTCGATGTTTATGTAATGGCGCCCGCCGGCGGGCCATTGGCCGTTGCGCTACATGAAGCAAACGTGTCGCACATTTCCTGGCAAGTTCAGGGCGAGAACGGCGAACGATTGCACCTCGATCGGCTCCGGGCCAATGTCGCCGACATCATCCGCGAAATACGGCCCCAATTGCTCCATGCCAACAGCTTATCGGTGTCGCGAATCGCCGGGCCAGTCGCGGCGGCGTGCGGTGTGCAAAGTATCGGACACATCCGCGACATTATTACGCTATCGCGCCAAGCCATTGAAGACGTTAACGCGAATCGCCGGCTAGTGGCCGTGTCGAATGCCACACGACAATATCACATAAACCAGGGTATCGCCGCGGCGAAATGCATTGTCTCACACAACGGTGTCGACCTCGACGAGTTGCAGCCGCGCCCAGCAAATGGTTACTTGCACCGTGAGCTGCGCTTGAATGATCAGGCGCAGCTGGTTGCGAGCGTCGGCCAGCTCGGCTCGCGCAAGGGAGTCGATGTTGTGCTGCGGGCGGCCTCGCTGATCGCCGAGCATATGCCGAATACTCACTGGCTCATCGTCGGCGAGCGAACATCGAACAAGCCTGAGTCACGCGACTTTGCGCTCAAGCTCGACGCCGCCGCGCACGTGCCGCCGGTCTCAGGCCGCGTACATTTCCTGGGAAGCCGCAACGACGTGCCGCAATTGCTCAATGAATGCGCTCTCTTGGTGCACGGAGCTCGCCAGGAGCCGCTGGGCCGAGTGTTGCTGGAAGCGGCGGCCAGCGGCGTGGCCGTTGTGGCAACGGAGGTCGGCGGCACACGCGATATATTTCCAGCTGAGTTGGACGGCGCGATTCTGGTTCCGCCCGATGACGAGCGAGCGCTGGCCGAAGCCACGCTCGCCCTTCTGGAAAACGAACCGCGCCGGCAATCGCTCGCCCGCGCGGCACGCCGAAGGGCGGAGGTAGCGTTCGATATTCGCGCGGCCGCTCAACGATTAATCGCGCAGTACGAAGCTGTGCTCAACGGCTGACCGCGCCTTCGTTATTCGGATTGGAAATCGTAAACTCGTGCTTCGCTGGTGCCAGCAATTCGCGGAGCCATTCTGAGAGGGCATCCGCTTCGACTTGTGAACTGCAAATTGCAAACAGCGTCGGTCCCCACGACGACTGACCCACGCCGGGAACTCCACGGTCGCGGATCGCATCAACCAGCCGGTCAATTTCCGCACTCGCGAACGGCCCGCCTTGGACTGCCGCGAAGCATTCGCCGGCCAGGCGGCCGAACCGATACACTGCATCGCCAAACGCATGGCATTCGGCGCGCTGGGCAGCAGGCAGCATTTCTTCGTCGGTAATTCGCCACAATTCTCGTGTGACGTGTTCTGGTACTGGCGGCAAGTGCGCAAAGGCCTCGGATTCCATCGTACCGGCGAAGCCGCGCTGATGTTCCGGCCGTACAAGAACGAATCGCCACTCACTTGGGACGTCCAGACGACGTCTAAGACGCGCAGGGGCGTTGCCCACCATCGCCTGAGTTACTGTTTGACGCGGCGCTGCGGTGAGCCGTGCCGACCCTGCGAAGCCTGCATCGACGATGAGGCCGCCTTGTTGAAAACCGTACGTTCCAACGGCGGAACGTTTGGACCGGCCAACCGCACTTGCAAGCGCCTCAATCGGAAGCTCCGGCAGCTGCAACCATTGGCGCAGCCCGGCGGCAACCGCCAAACCCAGCTGTGTGCCGACTCCGAGTCCAACATGATCGATTGGAGCCTGCACGGCGATCTGGCAACGCGGCAAACTTGCAAGCTGCCAGGCTGCGGCAGCCGACTCGGCGAAGCGCTGCGTGCGTTCGGCAAGCGCACCGCTTACCTGAAAGCGAGCGGCTGGCTTGATTTCCACTTCGACTGCCGGCGGATCGATCATCATGCCTACGCCGCCGAATTGCCGCTGGCCGGGATGGCCGAAACTGAACATGCCGAAATGCAGCCGGCACGGCGCACGAACATAGACGGCGTCGCTCATTGCAATTTCTCGTGCACATACTGCCGCAGAAACTCAAACGCGCGGCGTTCCTCGATGCCGCCCGTTTTCGCGACCGGCGAGGCGAGCCGCTCGAACTCGTCGAGAATTATTTGCCGGTCGAGGAGCCCGATTCGTGTGGCAAAGATGGCTGCTTCAATGACCGCGTGTTTGGCGCGATTGAACCCAAAAAAGTCGCGCAAGTGCCCTCGATCCACGACCCGGGCGACAATTGCGGTGCGCTCGTCGCGATCGTCGAGCGATTCGACGCGAAAGGCGTACCAGCGGCAGGCGTCAGTGAGAATTACGCCTTCAACGGCACCCGCCGGCTGCATTGGCGGCAAACGTTCAAGCCGACCTACGGCCGCATTCGCAATCAGCTCCACGTCATCCGTCACGTGAAGAACGCCCTGACCCGTGCGCTTCAAGTTCTGATATGTCACGGATGATCGAAACGGCCGCAGCAGCATCTGCTCGAAGCTGCGGTCCACGATTGGACCCATCGGGGCAACGTGCGGTGAGCCGTCGGCGTGGAGCGTTGTGACGACGCCCTCCAGCAGCTTGCCTTCGGGCAGCGTCGGAGCGGATGACTGAGTGTCGCTGGACATGCGCGACCTCTAAAATGTTACGGGGCCAGCAGGCATCGGCCAGCGCGCTTGCTGAGGTCGCGCCAATTCTCGTTTCGCCAAAGCCGCCGGTGATTCGCGGGCGTTGAGGCCGGCAAGAAGCAAAAAATTGGCCAACAGGTCGTAGCCGTGCTCGGTAAGCACTGACTCGGGATGAAACTGCACTGCAAACACGGGCAGATGCTTGTGCTGAAATGCCATCAGGACGCGATCGGCGGTCCATGCTGTCGCTCGCAAGCTGCGCGGAAGCGAATCTGGTTCCACGACAAGCGAGTGATAGCGACCCACCACCAGCGGCGAGGGAAGGCCCGCGAACACTCCACTTCCGTCGTGTTCAATATGCGATGCGTGTCCATGCACGGCCACGCATGCGCGAACAATCTGCGCGCCGAGGGCCTCGGCGATCACCTGGTGGCCTAGACATACGCCCAGCATCGGCACCTCCTCGTGCAGCTGGCGCACAATTTCGAGCGAAGCGCCTGCCTCGCGCGGCGTGCAGGGGCCGGGCGAGATGACGAGGGCCTCGGGCCGCATTGCCCGCACACCGGCGACGTCGATGGCGTCGTTTCGCACCACGTGCGTGGCCTGGCCTAGGCGCGTGAAATAGCGCGCCAAGTTGTGGGCAAAGCTGTCGAAGTTGTCGATCAGGAGAAGCATAGTCCAAGTAATTCGGATTAAACCGCAAGCGATGATTCACATATGCTGGACGCTTGCGGCTTCGGCCGCGAGCTTATCCGATCGTTTCAGCTCACTACGGGCGCAGCGCCCGCAGCATTCCGGCAGCTTTATGCCAGGTTTCCTCGTACTCCTCGCGGGGAATCGATTGCGCCACGATCCCGCCGCCCACCGGCAGCTGCCACCAGCCGCGCGACGCGGTGATTGTTCTTATCAGGATACTTGTGTCCA
>DATFGJ010000304.1:0-22979 GCA_035249585.1 Lacipirellulaceae bacterium | reverse complement strand
GGGCTTGATGCGCTCAACGGATTTATTACCGAGCGCACCGCCTGGCTGATCGAGCACCATATGCTTGCACATCAGCTCGTGGATGGGAGGCTTGGCGCGCGGGCCCGCCGGCGGCTGGAGCAGTCCGAGCATTTTGACGACCTGGTGTTTTTGGGCGAGTGCGACCGCGCGGGCAGGCAGGCGGGGGTCGAAGCACCGGAATTGAGCGAGGCGCTCGATTATTTGCGCGAGCTGGGGCAGATGTTCGGGTAAGTGTTTGCCACACGTAACAAGAGAAAGTATATGCGAAACCGAACCGCACTCGTCGCAGCATGTACAGTCGTCCTGATGGTCCTCGCGAACGCAATACTTGACGAGATTAGCGCACAACAAGGCACGGACGCTGCGCCCGTGGATTCAGCAACGTCCAATGCACAATCTCGAGCAGAGCGCGGCAAGTACATCGTGCATCATGTGGCAATGTGCATTTACTGTCATACACCGAAAGATGAAAGTGGTGCGCTTGACCAGCAGCAATTCTTGCAGGGCGCGCCGATGCCAGTGGAATCACCCTACCCACGCGTCAAGTGGGCTTTTCAGGCGCCCAAGATTGCCGGGTTGCCAGGCGGCTGGACGGAAGATGACACGGCGCGCTTCTTGCAAACCGGCGTCACTCCAACTGGCCGAACGCCGCAGCCGCCGATGCCGCCGTTTCGTATGAATGACGAGGATGCGCAAGCGGTCGCAGCGTACTTGAAGTCACTTTGACACTTACCCTGCCCTCTCCCGGAGCGAGAGGTTTTTATGCGCCCGTTATTCGCCTGCAACCGGCCGGGGACTCTCATTGAGAGGCCGGCTGCGAATTACCATCAGCCGCACTTCAGTCATGCTGTCGATGGCCCAGCGGATGCCTTCGCGGCCCATGCCGCTGTCCTTCGTGCCGCCGTAGGGCATGTGGTCGACGCGGAAGGACGGCACTTCATTAATCATTACGCCGCCGACATCCAATTCGTCCCAGGCATATTGAATACGGCCAATGTCGTTGGTGAAAATGCCTGCCTGCAGGCCGTAGCGACTGCTATTCACCAGGTCGACGGCCTGCTGGAAATTGCTGAACGGGGCGAGGGTGGTCACGGGGCCGAAGATTTCTTCGCAAGAGGCTTCGGCATCGAGCGGCACGTTTTCGAGCACGGCCGGCTCGACCATGTTGCCGTTGCGCCCTCCGCCGGTGAGCAGCTTGGCGCCTCGTTTCACGGCGTCCTGAATAGTCCGCTCGATGCGCTTGGCATCATTCTCACTGATCATCGGACCGATGAACGTTTTCTCATCGCTCGGATTACCCATCTTGAGCGCTTTCACGGCCGGCACGAACTTGTCGCGAAACGCGCCGTATACCGATTCGTGCACGTAGATACGCTGCACGCTAATGCAGCTTTGGCCCGATTGGTAATATCCGCCGAAGACGTTGCGCTCGACGGCATCGTCGAGGTCGGCGTCGCGTTCGATGACGCAAGCCGCGTTGCCGCCCAACTCGAGCGTGACGTGCTTTTTGCGGGCACGGTCGCGGAGTGCCCAGCCGACTTTAGTCGAGCCGGTGAAGCTCAGCTTCTTGATGCGCTCGTCCTCGACCATGGCGTCGGCGTCGCTTGTGTTCAGCGGCAGGATGGAAAAGGCGCCTTCGGGCAAATCCGTCTCGGCGAGGATTTCGCCAAGCGTCAGTGCGCCGATCGGCGTCGTGCTGGCCGGCTTGAGCACGAACGGGCAGCCGCACGCGATCGCCGGGGCGATTTTGTGGGCCACGAGGTTCAGCGGGAAATTCCACGGCGTGATCAGAGCGCAAGGGCCAAGCGGCACGCGCTTCCACATGCCGCGGTAGCCAGCGGCACGTTCCGAGATGTCAATCGGCAACGTTTCGCCAACGAGTCGCACGGCCTCTTCGGCGGCGATTTCCACTGTGTCGATCAGTCGAGTAACTTCCAGGCGCGAATATTTGATCGGCTTGCCCGCTTCAATCGTGAGCTGCTGCGCGAATTCTTCAGCCCGCTCGCGGCAGCGCACGGCCAGGTGATTGAGCACGGCCTTGCGTTGCCAGGCGGCGAGGCGGCGCATCGGCGCCGCGGCCTTCGCGGCGGCGGCAATCGCCTGGTCCAAGATTCCCTTGTTCGCCAGGGCGACGTGCGACGCCACCTCGCCGGTGTACTTGTTGGTTACTTCGAGACCGGCGTTCGGTTGCTGCGGGCGATTGGCGAGGTAATAAGGATAGCGTTCGCGGAGCATGGCGATTCCTCCTACGTAGGTCAGGCTTTCCAGCCTGACGCATAACTTTCAATGTCAGGCTGGAAAGCCTGACTTACATCCGGCCGGTGATCTTGCCCAGCCGTTCGGTTAGCAACAGATTTTCGCGATAATCGATCGGCACGACCAAGAGCGACGGGCCCGGGTGCGCCAGCCCGCGATCGATCGCCGCGCGCAAATCGCGCGAGCGGTGGACAACCTCGCACTGCCAGCCGAACGATTCGGCCAATTGCGTCCAATTCGGGTTGCCGAACGTCATGTCGATGTGCCGGCCAAACTCGGTTTGCTGCTTCCATGTAATGAGGCCATAGTCGTGGTCTTCCCAGACCATCGCGGTGATCTTAGCGCCAAGGCGCTTGGCGGTCTCCATCTCGTGCACGTTCATGAGGAAGTCACCGTCGCCAGTGACGACAAAAATGTTCCGATCCGGATGCACCAAATAGGCTGCGATCGAACCAGGCAGCGGCATGCCCATCGCGCAGAATCCGTTGGAGATGAGGCAAGTGTTCGGCTCGTGGCAATGGTAATAGCGGCCGACCCACATCTTGTGTGCCCCGACACCGCACAGCACGATGTCGTTCGGCCCGAGAGCTTGGCGCACGTCCCAGAGTGCCTTTTGCGGACGGATTGTGCCGTCGGTCGCGTCGTCTTTGTGCTCGGCGAAGTCGGCCAGGAGCACTTGCCGCGTTTCTTGTTGCCGTCCCAAGTCGAATACGGGGACGCCTTCGCGATCGACGCGTTCGGTCAATAGCTCCAATGCGTGAGCAATGTCGCCGATCAGCTCGACATCGGGATGATAATGGGCGTCAATCTCGGCCGGCATGAAGTCAATGTGAATGTTGGGCTTGCGCCGGCCGCCATCCCATAAACGGGGCGGATACTCGGCCATGTCGTAACCGACCGTGATTATTAGATCGCTCTCCGCCACTAAATACGAAAGCTGATCGCGCTGCTGCAGGCCGATCGTAAACAGGCAATAGTCGGCGTCCATGTCGACGCATCCCTTGGCCATGAAGGTGCTGATGACGCCGATGCCGGTTCGCTCGCAAAAGCGACGCAGCTCGCTGCTTGCGCGGCGGCGAATCGTGCCGTTGCCGGCGATGATTACCGGCCGTCGCGCGGAACGCAGGAGTTCGAACGCCTGGCCAATGGCGGTGTCGTCTGGTCGCGGGCGCCGGAAGCGGCGCGGTGTGAGCGGTTCGCCGCTGGCCTCCTGGCCGGCAATGTCCTCCGGCAATTCCACGAGCACCGCGCCGGGCTTTTCCGTGCGGCACACACGCACCGCCTTACGCACGACTTCGGGAATATTGTCCTCGTGATGAATCGAAGTGGCCCACTTAGTGATGGGCCGGTACATCGACACGACGTCGATAATCTGATGGCTCTCCTTATGCTGGCTTTGGATGTCGCCCTGGCCGGTGAGGACAATCATCGGCGAGCGGTCCATGTTGGCGTTCGCCACGCCAGTGACCAGGTTGGTTGCACCCGGGCCAAGCGTACCCAACGCAATTGCCGGGTTTCCGGTCAGCCGGCCGTAAACGTCGGCCATGAAGGCGGCCGACTGTTCGTGCCGCGTGTTGATGAAGCGGATTTTTTTTGATTCGTCGAGCGACAGCAAGAATTCGGCATTTTCCTCGCCCGGCACGCCGAACACGTATTCAATTTGCTCTTCCTCCAAGCAACGGACGAATAAGTCGGAGGCCTTCATGGGGGCGCCTCGGCCGGCCGTTCGAACCTAAACCGCCCTTCGGCCATGAGCTGAGGGCCGAGTGGCAAGTGTTCGGTACAAGCGGGTTCGCGCGAACGCATCGTAACGGAGTGTACTACATACATAATCGCGACATTGCGTCATTTGACCACTGGACAAACAGTTATTGTGGCCCGTTACAATGTCCGGCGATAGTTAGGGGGATCGGCTGCAGCCTGGAAGATCGACACGAAGGCGCGTTGCCCCATGCCGCAGATTTTTCATCCCAGCATGAACACGATCTCACGCGCCACAATCTTCGGCGCTGTGTTCATTATTGGCTTCATTGGCTGGCTGATGGGAGCGGTCGTGCGCTCGCCCTATGCCACGAGCGCGGGCGTGATCAAGGAGCAGCCGGTTCCGTTCAGCCACGAACATCATGTGGCCGAATGCGGCATCGATTGCCGTTATTGCCACACGAGCGTTGAGGACTCTTCGTTTGCCGGGATTCCACCGACGCAAACCTGCATGAACTGTCACCGCGAGCTTTGGACCGAGAGCCCAATTCTCGAACCCGTGCGAGCCAGTTATCGCACCGGCGAGCCGCTGGTATGGAACCGTGTGCATGATGTGCCCGACTTCGCGTTCTTCGATCACAGCATTCACATCCGCAAAGGTGTGAGCTGCGCGACGTGCCACGGTGCCGTCGACCGGATGCCGCTCATGCACCGCGAGGCGACGCTGCACATGGAGTGGTGCCTTGAATGCCATCGGCAGCCAGAACGGTTCGTTGGACCGCGGGAATTAGTGTTCGCCTCGGCGGCCAGTCCAGCGGACGAGTCGAAGGTTGCGCAGTCGAATTGGATAGAAGCGTACCACGTACAAAGCAAGACCGATTGTTCAGTGTGTCATCGCTAGCCATGAATTCGAATTTCCGGCAGCCCGACACCGCATCTGACGTGCCACACCGCGCTTCCGACGGTAGTCAATTCTGGCGGAGTCTGGAAGAGCTGGAGGGCGACGACGCATTCTTCGTTGCGCTTCGTCGAGAGTTTCCTGAGTACGCGAATCGATTGACTGATGGCGCAACGCGGCGGCAGTTTTTGCAATTGATGGGCGCGTCGCTGGCGCTGGCGGGCATGCAAGGCTGCGTCGAGCAGCCGCAGGAAAAGATTGTGCCCTTTGTGCAGGCGCCCGAACAAATCGTTCCGGGGAAACCGCTGTACTACTCGACAGCAATGACGCACGACGGCGCGGGGATTGGCCTGTTGGCGGAGAGCCACATGGGCCGGCCGGTGAAAATCGAAGGCAACCCGCTTCATCCGGCGGTGCCGGAGATTATGTCGGCGGCGGCGGAAACAAACCGGCTGCGCTTCGGCGCAAGCGATACGTTCGCTCAGGCGTCTGTGCTCTCGCTGTACGATCCAGACCGGTCGCAGACGGTGTTGCGTGACGGGCAGATCAGCACTTGGGATGCGTTCGCCGCGGAACTGCAGGCGACGCTCAGCACGCTTGCCGAGGCCGGTGGCCGTGGCCTGCGGATTCTCACGGAGACGGTCGTTTCGCCGACATTCGCAGATCAGCTCAGGCAGCTCGTCGAGCTATATCCCAATGCCGCATGGCATCAGTATGAACCGATCAACCACGACAACGAGCTGCTGGGCAGCCGGCTGGCATTTGACGCGGATGTGCAAACCATCTATCACGTTGAGGCTGCGGACGTGATCGTGTCGCTAGATGCGGACTTTCTGGCCGACGGGCCGATGCACTTGCAGCAAGCGCGCGGGTTTGCAAACCGGCGACGCGTTGACAGCACGGGCGCGGCAAGCGCGGCCTCGATGAACCGGTTGTATGTCGTGGAATCGAGCTTGACGGTAACCGGCGCGGCCGCCGACCACCGCTTGCCGCTGGCGCCCCGGGCGGTAGCGGCTTTTTCGCTGCGCCTTGCCCAGGCGCTGGGCCTGCAACTCGAGGCCAGTGAAAGTGCTGAAAACGCCACCAGCGTCGGCGATCAAATACCGCAGGAATGGTTGGACGCGGTGGCTGCCGATTTGCAGCAGGCGCGCGGCCGCGGCCTTGTCATTGCCGGGCGCGCGCAGCCGCCGTTTGTGCACGCCATTGCGCATTGGATCAACGCGACGCTGGGAAATGTTCCCGGCTCGGTCGAATATGTGGAACCGATCGCCGCTCGGCCGGAGCTGCAACTCGATTCTCTGCGCGATCTCGTTAATTCGATGCGAGCCGGTGAAGTCCATGCGCTGGTGATTCTTGCAGGCAACCCGCTTTACAACGCGCCGGCTGATTTCCACTTCGCTGCCGCGCTTGAAAACGTGCCGCTGACAGTTCATTTGAGCCAGTATGAAGATGAGACTTCGGCCCGCTGCCGCTGGCATATCCCCGAATTGCATTTTTTGGAGTCCTGGAGCGACACGCGCGCGGGCGACGGCACGGTGTCGATCGTGCAGCCGCTTGTTGCGCCGCTGCGAAGCGGCAAGAGCCTGCATGAAGTGCTGGCCACATTGCTGGGCAATTTCGCGGCGAGCAGTTACGAGATTGTTCGATCGTACTGGCGGAGCCGACTTGAAGCGCAAAGCACCGAGGCCAATAGCGACGTGGTTTGGCAACAAGCGCTGCACGATGGCATCGTTGCCAACACAGGTTCGCCGGCCGTGCAGCCGACGATACGCGGCGATTTCGCGGCGGTTCTAGGCCGACAACTCAGCCTCTCTCTCCCGGCGGGAGAGGGAATTAGCGTTGTGTTCCGACCGGACCCATCCCTTTGGGACGGCCGCTTTGCCAACAATGGCTGGCTGCAGGAATTGCCTCGTCCGCTCACCACCTTGACCTGGGACAACGCCGCACTGATGGCGCCGGCAACCGCCGATGCACTTCAAGTCAAGAACGGCAATGTAATCGAAATCATCGTTGAGCAAACAGCAATTAGCATCCCGGTGCTCATTACGCCCGGTCAGTCGGCAAATGTGGTTACGCTGCATCTTGGGTATGGCCGCGAACGAGCGGGCCGAATCGGCAACAGTGTCGGAACGAATGTGTATCCGCTCCGTTCCAGCGGCGCGATGTGGCACGCTGAAGGGGCGGAAATTCGCGCCACGGGTCGTACTCACAAGCTTGCCCTGACGCAGCATCACCACGTGATGGAAGGCCGCAATCTCGTGCGCGCCGGCACGCTCACGGAGTTTCAGGAGCATCCGGAGCATCCCGCGTTCATGTTTGAGGGTCATGTGCCGGCCGAAGACGTTTCGATGTATCCGGAACACAAGTACGACGGCTACAAGTGGGGCATGGTCATCAATCAAGCGGCCTGCATCGGTTGCAACGCCTGCGTTGTGGCTTGCCAGGCGGAGAACAACGTGCCGATCGTTGGCAAGGGGCAAGTGCTCAATAGCCGCGAGATGCATTGGCTGCGAATCGATCACTATTACCGCGGCTCGCCCGAAAATCCGGAGCACTATCATCAGCCGATGCTCTGTCAACACTGCGAGCTAGCCCCCTGCGAACCGGTGTGCCCGGTCGCTGCCACGACGCACAGCAGCGAAGGCCTCAACGAAATGACCTACAACCGCTGCATCGGCACGCGCTATTGCTCTAACAACTGCCCCTACAAGGTGCGGCGCTTCAATTTCCTGGACTACAACCGCGAGTTGCGGCAGGATGCGGTGCTGCAGCTGGCGAGCAATCCCGACGTTACGGTGCGCAGCCGCGGTGTGATGGAGAAATGCACGTTTTGCGTGCAGCGAATCAGCGCGGCTCGCATTACCGCTGAGAAAGAAGATCGCAAAATCCGCGACGGCGAAGTTGTCACCGCCTGCCAGGCGGCTTGCCCGACTGAGGCTATCGTGTTCGGCGACCTCAACGACGCGGGCAGCCGCGTGCGTCAAGAATCGGCAAGTGCGCTCAATTATTCTGTGCTGGGCGAGTTGAACACGCGCCCGCGGACGACATACTTGGCCGTGGTGCGGAATCCAAATCCGGCGCTACGGTAGGTCAAGCTAAGCCTGACCAACAGACATTTGTCAGGCAGAGCCTGACCGACAGCAGTATGCCCAACGAACTAGAAACGAAACACGAGCCGTTCCTGGAGCGCGGCCATAGCATGGCCAGCGTTACGAATAAGATCTCGTCGATCGTTCTCGCGCGCGGGCTGCGCTGGGGTTGGGTATGGGGCTTGGCTATTTCATTTGCCGGGCTGATGCTGTTTCTGGTGTCGGTGACGTATTTGTTTGCGGTCGGTGTCGGCGTGTGGGGCATCAACGTGCCCGTGGCCTGGGGGTTTGCGATCATCAATTTCGTGTGGTGGGTGGGCATCGGGCACGCCGGAACGCTCATCTCGGCGATCTTGCTGCTATTTCGGCAAGAATGGCGCACCTCGATCAACCGGTTCGCCGAGGCGATGACGCTGTTCGCGGTGGCCTGCGCGGCGTTATTTCCACTTCTTCACCTGGGGCGGCCTCAGTTCTTTTATTGGATGGCGCCGTACCCGAATACGATGGGAATTTGGCCGCAGTTCCGCAGCCCGCTCATATGGGATTTTTTTGCCGTCGGCACGTACGCGACGGTGTCGCTCTTGTTCTGGTACGTCGGCCTGATTCCCGACCTGGCGACTCTGCGCGATCGGGCCCGGCGGCGGTTTCCGCAAATCGCATACGGCATTCTGGCGATGGGTTGGCGCGGTTCGGCGCGGCATTGGAAGCGATATCAAGACGCATACGTGCTGCTGGCCGCGCTGGCCACGCCGCTGGTGATCTCAGTGCATAGCGTAGTGAGCTTCGATTTTGCCACGGCAATTGTTCCCGGTTGGCACAGCACGGTGTTCCCGCCGTATTTCGTGGCCGGGGCGATTTACTCGGGCTTCGCGATGGTGCTCACCATCGCGATTCCGTTGCGTGCGGCCTACGGGCTGCACGATTTCATTACCGACCGACACCTGGACAACATGGGCAAAGTGATGCTCGCCAGCGGACTGATTGTGGCCTATGGCTATCTCACGGAAACATTCACGGCCTGGTACAGCGGCCATGAAGCGGAGTGGTATGCAATAGGGAATCGAGCGGGCGGACCGTACGCTCCGATTTTTTGGCTGCTCATTGCCTGCAACATCGTGCTGCCGCAGGCTCTGTGGTTTGCAAGCGTGCGGCGGAATGTGTTCGCGTTGTTCGCGCTGTCGCTGGTGATCAACGTCGGCATGTGGCTGGAGCGGTTTGTGATCGTGGTCGTGAGCTTGCACCGCGATTATTTGCCGTCGTCATGGGCCATGTATCAGCCGACATTCTGGGACTGGTCGACATACATCGGCACGATCGGCCTGTTCGCCTCGCTGATGTTTTTGTTCATCCGGTTCTTGCCGATGATTTCGATTTTTGAGATGCGAGAAATGGTTGAAGAGTCCGCGCAGGAGCACGCATGACGGCGCCGGCCAATTATTTTGGAGTGCTTGCCGAGTTCGCCGACGCGGACGAGCTTGTAGCGGCGGCGCGCGAGGTGCACGCGGCCGGCTATCGCGAAGTCGAGGCATACTCCCCCATGCCGGTTGAAGGTCTGGCCGAGGCGCTGGGTTTCCGCCGCACGCGGATGCGGCTCGTAGTACTCGTCGGCGGAATTATCGGCTGCCTTAGCGGTTGGGCCCTTCAATACTACACGAGCGTCATCGCCTATCCGCTGAATGTGGGCGGCCGGCCGGTCAACAGCTGGCCGTCGTTCGTGCCGGTAGTTTTCGAAATGACCGTGCTGGTGGCGGCGCTTTCCGCGGTGCTGGGGATGCTGGCGATGAACGGTTTGCCGCGCCCGCATCACCCGCTGTTCGGCATTCCGCAATTTGATCGGGCGTCGCAGGACCGTTTTTTCCTGTGCATCCTGGCGCGTGACCCGATGTTTCATCCAATGTCGTCGCGACAGCTTCTTGAGCGGCTCGGGCCGGTGGAGGTCACCGATGTGCCGCAGTAAGGTGTTGCTGTTGTCGGTCCTTTTCCTCACCGGTTGCATTCAAGAGATGTCGGATCAGCCTCGCTACGATCCCCTGGAAGCGAACGGGGCCTATCGCGAGATGATCATGTCACGGGCGCCGGTGCCTGGCACGATCGCACGGGGGCAACTGCCGCTTGATGAGGCGTTTTCCACCGGTAAAAGAAATGGTGAGCTCGTTTCGGAGCTGCCAGAGGCGGCACTTAGCAGTCGTTCGATGAACGAACTGCTTGAGCGAGGAGAGGAGCGCTACGCGATCTACTGCTCGCACTGCCATGGGCAGGTCGGCGGGGGCACGGGCGGCGATCCGCAATATTCACAGCTGGTGGGCATGGTCGTCAAGCGCGGATTTCCTTCTCCCCCGACATACCATCAAGAGCGCCTACGACAAGCGCCGCTCGGACATTTTTTTGATGTGATTACCAACGGTACGGGCCGGATGCCGCCGCATGGATACTTGATTCCACCCGAAGATCGTTGGGCCATTGCAGCCTACATCCGCGCGCTGCAATTAAGCCAGTTTGCCCCACAGAATGCATTGGACGACTACGACTTGAAGCAGCTCGACGCGGACGCGACCGACGAACCGTAGGCGAGATCAAATGCTCTCGCGATATTCGCCTTAACTATGGACCGAGTAGAACATTCCTTCCGACATTGGCAACTGCTGCCGCTGGTTGCGGCCATGGCAGGGGTAGCAGCGTGCGCGGTGCTCTCTTGGGAGCGTCCCGATCGCTTGTGGCCCGCGTATTTGTTCGGGTTCCTTGCGTGCTGGCTGGTTTGCATGGGCGGCATGGGATTGTTGGCTCTTGGGAACCTCACGGGTGGTCGCTGGGCACTCATCGCCCGGCCGTTCTATTTGGTGGCGAACCAAATGGTGGTGTTAGTCGCGCTGCTGTTCGTTCCAATTGGAATGTTTACCGAGCGAATCTATCCTTGGGCGAGCATAACTCCCGGAGGCGAAGTGGCGCCAGCTGCCCATGCCGGTTACTTGGAGACCGCGTTTTTCTGTCAGCGAGCGGCGGGTTACTTTATCGTGTGGCTGGGATTGAGCTGGCTGCTTGGCGGCGTATCGCGGCCCGATATGCCGCCGGGGGGAACGCCGGCAATGCGCCGGGTCGGGGCGCTCACGCTGGTGCTGCTGCTTCCAACGGCCACTTTCGCCGCCTTCGACTGGGGCATGTCGCTTGAGCCGCATTGGTATTCGTCGATCTACGGTGCGCTGCTCACAGCCGGTGGCACGCTCGCCGCGCACTCACTTGCCATCTGTGGCCTGGCTGCAGTCGGCGATGGGTCGCTCGCCGCGACATTGAATTCAGATCCAGCCCATCGAAACTCCGGGCTGCATGGCAGCGATCAGCAGGCGCTCGAAACAATGGCGAGCGGCATGGTGCGTGACGATCATGTGGCGAATACTTTCAACGACCTTGGGAATTTGCTGCTGGCGTTTCTGATGGTGAATGCGTACTTCGCGTTCTCCCAATTCTTGATCATCTGGTCCGGCAACTTGCCCAGCGAAATCACTTGGTATCTTCGGCGGCTGGACGGCGGATGGCAGTGGCTGGCGCTGACAGTGGTCGTTTTGCAGTTTGCCGTACCGTTCGCCCTGCTATTGTCGCGCGATTACAAGCGCACCCCACCGCAGTTAAAGGGGATCGCCCTGCTGCTATTGACCATGTATCTTGCTCACTTGTATTGGATGATTATGCCTGCGTTTGAGGTTCGCGATGTCCGAGGGCACGCAATCAATGTGGCAGCATTATTTGCGATGTTTGGGGCATTTCTGGCGGTATTCTTTTGGCGTTCCGAACGGCTGCTGAACAGTCGTCGGGCTCGCGAAATGTAATATGGATGACCGTGACTTAAACGAGCTGGCAGCGCTCGGCCACGAGCCGATTGAGACCGACGTGCGCGCCGTGTGGCGAACGGGTGCTGCGCTTGCCGTCGTCGTAGTCGCCACGTTCGTGCTGATTATCGGCTTGATGAAATGGTTTGCGGCCGCCAAGGGCGCGCCCGCTGCAAACTACGCCGCAACGAATGATCCAAAGCCAAATCAACAGGTGTCGTTGCAGGAGCTGCGGGTTCAGGAGCAGGAGATGCTTAACCAGTACGAGTGGGTGGATCAAGCGGGGGGAACTGCCCGCATTCCGGTGATTCGTGCGATTGAAATTATTTCGGAGAGCGGACTGCCGGTAGCGCTTCTGGGGCCCGCCGCGACAGATACGGGTTCAAGAAATCAATCGGCGCAGCCGGATAGGCCGCCGTTAAGCGTTGAGGGCGACGAGCAGTGAATCGAGTCATGTCATGCCGACGACGGACGTGCTTAGTTCGCGGCTTGGCTCGCGCGCGGATCGCGGCGGCCGTTTTGTCGGTGATAGTTCTGGCAACAACGAGCGCGGCCGCTAACACGTCGATTGCGCAAGTGGCTGATCGAATTGCGATCTCGCCACCTCTGGGAGCGAAGCTGCCGCTCGAGCTATCGTTCGTCGACGCCGACGGGCGGACCTGCCGGTTGGGCGACTCGTTCAAGAATCGGCCAGTGATTCTGCACCTCGTGTATTACGAGTGCCCGATGCTGTGCAAACTTTCAAGCGACGGATTGCTGCGGGCTCTGTCAACGCTGTCGTTGGAGCCCGGCCGAGATTTCTCCATCGTCACGGTGAGCATTGATCCGCGGGAAGGCCCAGATTTATCGGCGCGGGCGCGTCAAGTCGCGATGGAGCGCGCGGGCAGCGAGGCTGTCGAAACTGGGTGGCAGTTTTTTACAGGCGAGCGATCCACGATTGATGAGTTGTGTAATGCAGTCGGATTCCGTTACGTCTACGACGACAAAACCGGCCAGTTTGCGCACGCTTCGGGGGTGTTCATTCTCACGCCAGACGGCTCGCTGTCGCGCTACTTGAGCGGCGTGCAGTTCTCGCCGCGTGACCTGCGGCTGTCGATTGTCGAAGCATCGGCTGGCAAAGTCGGCAGCACTGCCGACCAGGTGATGCTCATGTGTTATATGTATGACCCGATAACGGGTAAGTATGGCCTGGCGATCATGGGCGCTTTGCGCGCCGCCGGTGTCGCAACGGTCGGCGCAATGGGGCTTGGCATTTTCCTCATGGTTCGCCGTGAACGTAGCTCAGGGCAGTTCGACAACAGGGATGTGGGAGGCGTCTCTGACGCCGATGGCGGCAGCACATTGTTCAGCCAAATCGGCGTCGGAGACGCCTCCCACAGTCATACGTCAGGCAAAGCCTGACCTATGTATATGGAAGAAGGTTTTCGATTATTTCCTGAGCAAGCTTCGAGCGTGGCGCCCCGCGTCGATGCGCTGTACACATTTCTGCTTTGTGTGAGCGGATTCTTTACAGTGGCGATCTTCGTCGCCATTGTCTACATGGCGATCAAATACCGGCACGGCCGGCCGAAGGATCGGCCGCATCCTGAACCGGAACAACTGTGGATGCTGGAGATTGCCTGGATCGTGATGCCGCTGGCGCTGACGATGGTGATGTTTTTCTGGGGGGCGGTGCTGTATTTCGAAATCCGCACGCCGCCGGAGGATGCCATCGAGCTGCAGGTCGTCGGCAAGCAATGGATGTGGAAGATTTATCATCCACAGGGCCGCAGCGAGATCAACGAGCTGCATGTCCCAGTGGGCCGGCCGGTGCGGCTGCGGATGATCTCCGAGGACGTGATTCACAGTTTTTACGTGCCGGCGTTTCGCGTGAAGATGGACGTCTTGCCTGGCCGCTACACGACGATGTGGTTCGAGGCCACGAAGCCGGGCGAGTATCACTTATTCTGCGCGGAATATTGCGGCACGGAGCATGCCAACATGTCGGGCAGTGTCTACGCGATGACTCCGGCCGAGTATGCTGAGTGGCTCCAAGGTGCTCCAGCCGAGACGGAAACGGCGCAAACAGCCGGCAGCAAGCTGTTCACCCAGTTTCGCTGCCACACCTGCCATCACGACGACTCGGAACTTCGTTCGCCGCCGCTCGCGGGTATTTTCGACAAGTCTATACCCCTGGCGGACGGTCGCATGGTGCGCGCCGACGATAGCTATCTTCGCGAGTCGATCGTGAACCCAATGGCGAAAGTGACGGCCGGGTTTCAACCGGTGATGCCTGCGTATCAAGGGCAACTCACTGAGGAACAGCTGCTGCTAATCATTGAATACATCAAATCGCTGCCGCCGCGCGGCGCCAGGGGCGATGCCTCATGACCAACCCCTCGGCGCCCGGCCGCAATTATCTGAACGTCGATTACCGCTTCCGCTCGTGGCTGTGGACCACGGACCACAAGCGGATCGCCATTTTGTACATGATCTCGGTGACGCTATTCTTTTTGGTGGGCGGCGCGGCGGCCGTTCTGTTTCGACTCGAGCTGATGACGCCCCGCGGCGACCTCGTCATTGCGGAAACGTTCAACAAGCTGTTCACGCTGCACGGCGTGGTGATGGTGTTTTTCTTTCTGATTCCCGCCATTCCTACCGTGCTGGGAAATTTTCTACTGCCGATGATGCTGGGGGCGCGCGACCTGGCGTTTCCGCGGCTGAACCTGGCGAGCTGGTACATCTTCATGACCGGCGGCCTCTTGGCGATTGGCTCAATTATTGCCGGCGGCGTCGACACGGGCTGGACCTTCTATACGCCCTATAGCAGCACTTATAGCAATACAAACGTGATGCTCGCGGCGCTGGGCGCATTCGTGGCGGGATTCTCGTCGATTCTCACCGGCCTCAATTTCATTGTCACGACGCACACAATGCGCGCTCCTGGCATGACGTGGTTCCGGCTGCCGATCTTCGTTTGGTCGCATTACGCCACGAGCATAATCATGGTACTGGGCACGCCGGTGATCGCGATCACATTGCTGCTGGTAGCATTGGAGCGCGGCCTGGGCTTCGGCATCTTTGATCCCAAGTTGGGCGGCGACCCGATCTTGTTCCAGCACCTGTTTTGGTTTTACTCGCATCCGGCCGTGTACATTATGGTGCTTCCGGCCATGGGCGTGGTGACCGAAATCGTCCCGTGCTTCGCCCGCAATCGACTCTTCGGCTACACATTCGTCGCCTTCGCCAGCCTGGCCATCGCGGTGATCAGCTTCTTCGTGTGGGGCCACCACCTGTTCGTCAGCGGCCAGTCGATCTATGCCGGCATGATTTTTTCCGTCTTGAGCATGCTCGTGGCCGTGCCGTCGGCGGTGAAGGTGTTCAATTGGACGGCCACGCTTTACCGCGGCTCTGTGTCGCTCGACACGCCGATGCTGTACGCCCTGGGTTTTATCGGCCTGTTCACGCTCGGCGGTCTGACCGGCCTTTTCTTAGCCACGTTGGCCATCGATGTGCACGTGCACGACACGTATTTCATCATCGCTCATTTTCATTACATCATGGTCGGAGGCACCGTGATGGGCTACTTGGGCGGCATTCACTTCTGGTGGCCGAAGATCACCGGGCGAATTTATCCTGAGTGGTGGGGCCGGCTGTCGGCTGGCATTATTTTCATCGGCTTTAATCTCACGTTTTTCCCGCAGTTCGTGCTTGGTTATCTGGGCATGCCGCGGCGCGTGCACGAGTATGTCGATGAATTTCAAGTTCTTAATGTGATGTCGTCGGCGGGCGCGTCGATCCTCGGCGTCGGCTACCTTATTCCGCTCGCGTACTTGATTTGGTCGCTGCGGTACGGGCCGGTTGCCGGGCCGAATCCGTGGCGCGCGACGGGATTGGAGTGGCAAACCCAGTCGCCGCCCACCACCTTTAATTTTGAGACGACGCCTGTCGTAACAGAACCGCCGTATCACTACGATCCGGGGGACTTCCAGATGGAACGCATCGAACAATCACCAGGCGCCGTGCAAGGAACTGCCCGCTGATGACCACGGAAGCACATGTCGCTCATCACTTCGATGATGCCGAGCAGCAGTATGCGGCGGCCAATCTGGGGATGTGGCTGTTTCTGGCAACGGAGGTTTTGTTTTTCGGCGGGCTATTTGCCGGGTACGCGCAATATCGGTATTGGTACCCGACGGAATTCGCGGCCGGCAGCCGTCGCTTGGACCCAACACTTGGCGCGATCAACACGGCGGTGCTGCTCACGAGCAGTCTCACCATGGCGCTGGCCGTTCGCGCGGCCCAGACGAACGACCGCCGCGGCACCGTTCGCCTCTTGGCGCTTACAATTGTGCTCGGCAGTGTGTTCCTGGGCGTCAAAGCCTACGAGTACTACCACAAGTACGATGAAAACTTGATCCCGGGGCGATCGTTCTCACTCTCAACCGGACATGGCGACAGCGGCGATTTGACGACACTCGACTCGTCGCGCGGTGTTGCCGAAGCACGCGAAATTGACGAAGGGCCGGTGCAAATCTTCCTCTCGTTTTACTTCGCCATGACCGGACTGCACGCCGCGCATATGGTGATTGGAATTGGGCTGCTTGGCGCGCTTTTGGCCGCGGCGCGGCGCGGGGCGTTTTCGAGCGATTACTTTACGCCGGTAGAGATGACCGGCCTTTACTGGCATTTCGTCGATATCGTGTGGGTCTTTCTGTTCCCATTGCTGTATTTAATTCGCTGAGAACGTCCGCCCATGCACCACGTTGTCGAAAAAAAGACTTACTACATCGTGAGCGCCTGGTTGATGTTGCTGTTGGTGCTGACCGTGGCCGCCGCACAGCGGGATTTGGGCGCCGCAAACGTGCCGATTGCTTTGGCAATAGCCATCGCTAAGGCGATTCTCATCGTGCTGTTTTTCATGCACGTGCGCTACGGCTCGCCGCTGGTGCGCTTGTTCGCGGCCGGCGGATTCTTCTGGCTCCTGATTATGCTCGGCTTCATCCTCGCGGATGTCCAAGCCCGATTCAGCGGCTGGTGACGCCAGTTACGAGCGCAAGTATTGCGTTACGCAGTCGCCTCCATCGCGAGCAGCCGGCGTTTCATACGCAGACCGTCTGGCGCCGAGTAACCGCCGAGGCCGCCCCCAGATGCCAGCACGCGGTGGCATGGCACGATAAGCGGATAGCGATTGCGGGCCATCACGCTGCCGACGGCGCGGGCTGCGCCGGGCGATCCGCAGGCGGCCGCCAAATCGCCGTAGGTTGTCACCTGGCCCCAGCGAATCGCACGGCACGCCGCGACGACGCGCCGGCCAAACCGCGATAGATGGTCCAGCGCCAGTGGCACGTTGGAGAAATCCACAGGCTCGCCCTCAGCGAAACGCTGCACGTCGGCCATCAAATCCGCCACCCACTTCGGCTGATCCGCGAGTTGACCTGCGGTCGGAAAATGCCAGAATTGTCCAGGCAGATAGAGACCACGGCCCAGTGCGAATTTTGCCTGCCGCTCCGACGGATAACCGAACACGATGCCGCGAAGCGCGTCCTCACGCCAGGCGAGCGCCATCCAATCCAGCGCGGTGGGAAATGCAATCGCAGCGATTTGTTCCTCGCGCGAGGCGCTTGTTGCTGGGCTGCGAACCGTTACACTTGAACGCTCGATGGTGGACAGCATCTTGTTATCCTCCAGCTCCCTGCGGTGATTCAGCTATTTTGACACTCGTGAAGCGTTCATTCTATACTTGATACAGGGGGCGTCGAGAGGCGCGCCAAACTTCGTAAATGATTGCCGCCGTCCGTTGAAAACTTGTGGATTTCGCGCTCCGGACCGAATTGAAACCCGACGAAAATTGAGTATTCTCTGCATTATCCAGCGCGCCGACACGATGAACCAGGAGGCGTATCGCAAACGATGAGTTCCTATCATTCGTTGGCTGATGACTACTACGTGAGCATGAACCTGAGCACCGAGATGGAACTCTCGGGCAGCCGCGAAGCGATCCTTCATTATTTCGAGCAGATGCAAAAGAAGTATCCGGAGATGCGGAACTTCTACGCGCGGGACAAGGGCGACTTTGTTCTGGAGGCCGACAAGGAACGGGGCAGCTACCGCTGGTGCTCGGTCGAGACGCGGCGAATCTGCTCGGGCTACGTTAACCCAGATTCCTTCGAGTCGGCGCTCTCGCAGCATCGGCATGCGCTTGAGCTTGCGCCCTATGGCCTCTCCTTGAGCCGGCTCGATTGCGAAGCGCTCGACCTCATGATGGGTTTCGACTTCACCTATCGCGGCAATCAGAACCAGCTCATCGCCGAGGCGCTCGGCGTGTGCCCTGCGTTTGAGAGGCTTACCGCGATGCCGGGCACCATGTTCATCAGCAACGAGCCGGCGCTCACGTTCGCGCTGGACGAGGAATGCCGCACGCAGTGCCGCGTGAACGTGGAGACGCGCACGAACGCCTATCAAATTCGCACCGGCGAATTCCAGGATGAGCAGGTGAGCGTGTACGTCACGGCCCGACAGTACGGCAGCCTGCCGGTCGACATGACTTATGTCGACGTGATTGACCGCCTGGCCCGCCTTTGCCGCGACGTAGTCGACGGCTACGTCGTCGACGGCGTACTGCAGCCGCTGGCCCGCGCGATCGCGCTGGAATAGCAAAAGGGTTCAGGGTTCAGAGTTTAGGGTTCAGGCTCAATCCGAACCCTGAACCCCGAACCCTGAACCCTCAACGACGTGGAATACTACCGGCTGACCATTCCGATTCCGAAACAGCCGTGGAAGTGGATCCGCTTCCGCATCGTGACGATCTTGCTTTTGGTCGCCATCCTGGCGATCTCGCTGGCCTGGTGGCGCGACCACCAGCGCCTGGCTGCCGAGCTCTATCGCGTCCAGCACCCGTCGAGCGGTTGGGGCGTGGACCAGTTGATTGGGCCGCCGAACACTTCTGGTCCAGGCGATATCAGCACAGCCTGGGCGTCCGCATCACAGGACAATCAAAAGGAATGGCTCATCCTTGAATACGAGAAGTCGGTCGTGCCGGTCGCAGTGGTCGTGCACGAGACATATAACCCCGGCGCGGTGGTTAAAGTCAGCCACTATCCGAAATGGGGCAGCGAAAAGGTTCTTTGGGAAGGCACGGACCCGACGCCCTCCACGGCCGGTATGGGCGTTTCGCGACTGCCGGTGAGCGCAGGCGTGAAAACCGGCCGCATTAAACTCTATATCGACTCGCCGGCAGTGCCGGGCTGGAACGAGATCGACGCGGTCGGCCTCGAGCTCGCAAACGGCGACGTGATCTGGGCCAAGAGCGCCGAGGCGAGCAGCGCCTATGGCAGCCCATCGACATCTGGCGTTGCCACCCGCGGCACGAAACTCTTTTCGTTTTGAACTTGCAGTACGCTTTATTCGTTGGCAGAAGCGCCCTGCGGATCTTCATCCTCGGCTTTTTCTTCCGCCTGCGAAGCGTCTTCCGCTTTCTTCAATGCCTCGGCCGCGAGGTCCTTGCCGCCAAGCAAGTCTTCGACTTGGCTGCTGAGTTGTTCGCCGAGGCTGTCGCTATAGCCGACGTGCACGACCTGCACCTTGCCGTCCTTGCCGATGAGCACCGTTTGCGGAATTCCGGAAACGCCGTAGGACTGGGTGATCTTTCCATCGGCGTCCATTGCCACGGGCACTTCCAGCTCGCTTGTTTTGAGGAATTCCTTGATCGTGTCGACGTCCTCTTGCACGTTGACGGCGTAGAACACCAGTCCACGGTCGGCGAATTTTTCCGCAACGCCATCGACCTGCGGCATCGCCTCGACGCACGGACCACACCAGGTGGCCCAGAAGTCGAGCATCACGATGTCCTTGCCGACGTGCGCCGCAAGGTCAATCTGCTTGTCGTCCAACCCGACCGTCTTGAAGGAGGGCGCGGGCTGGCCTAGCAGCGGATGCGGGCCCTCTTCTTCCGCGGCGGCATCGGCCAGACCTTCAAACAGGGAATCCACTTTGGCGGCGCCATCCGGCGGAGTGAACGCGAAGTCGGCCTCAGTAAACTTCGGCTCGACGTTCCAGTCCTTGAAACTCACCACGTACTCCATTTTGGCGCCCTGCATGACGCCCTCGGCCTTGGCGAACTGCTTCGTTAAATCCGGCACGATCCTGCGCACGAGTGGTTTTTCGCCGGCATCAATCCAAATCTCCCAATTGAACTCTTCCTGCTCGAAACGGCAGTGATGGCAGCGCACCGAGTCGACCTCCTCAATGCCGACATATTCCGACTTCGTGACGCCTTCCATGAGCGACTTGTAAAACTGCTCAGCATCGGTCGACAGATAATCGCCGGAGACACCCATCATGCCCGCCTCAGCGGCGCTCCAATCTTTGAGATCGGCCGGCGCATCTTTCACCGTGTAGCGGTTCATCGTCGGAAGATACTGGATCAGTTGCTTGCCGTCGCTGATGACGGTCATTCCCATGAGTCCCTCGTCGAGCACAATCGCAATCCGGTTGGGCCGCTCGAGCCGCAACGTCATCTTGCTGTCCATGCGGTTGTCGATGCCCTGGGCTTGAATGCGGATCGACGAATCGATGCGGCAGGAAAAAGCCTGTAAGCCGGAAAGGTACTCGGCGACTTGGCGCAGCAAGTCCTCAGGCTTGGGCGCCGCTGCTTCCGCCGCCGGAATGCGGCTTGGCGCGATTAGCCATGCGCAGGTTATGAACGCGATCAATGTTACACAAGCGATTTTTCGCATGGCAAAGTTTTCCTTTAGTTTTGGTGTCAGGTGTCAAGTGTCAGGTGTCAGGTGTCAAAAATAATGTACGACGCCGCCCACGACGTACTCTGACACCTGACACCCGACACCTAGGCTTCAACCGATCAGTCGCTGGACGCTGTCAATCAGCCGATCCATCGGGAACGGCTTGCGAATGTAATCGTCGACCCCGAGCATTTCGGCATACGCCTTGTGCCGGCTGCCTTCATTCGCGGTGATCATGATCACGCGCAGCGGCGTCTCGCGCGTGCGTCGCATTTTCTCCAGCACCAAGAAGCCGCTCCGCTTGGGCATCATCATGTCGAGGATAACCAGGTCGGGGTTCTCGCGCTCCGAAAGTGCCAGGCCCTGGTTGCCGTCGCGCGCGACGAGCACTGTATAGCCATTCGATTCAAGCGCCAGTCGTAGCGACTCCACAATCTCGGCATCATCGTCGACAAGCAGAATCCGCTTGCCTTTCTTATCGCCGCCATCCTTATCTTTATCTTTTGCCATGAAGTTTGATAGATTCCTGAAATTAGTCGATGAAGAATGATCGAGAAGGCGTGCGCGCGCTCCGCAGGGTTAATCCTTCATCCTCCACGCGCGGCCATCGTGCCAACCCACCATGTTTACCGATTGCCGTTTGCTTTGCAACGGCTGACGATTGATGGCGAAAATCATGGGCGAGAAGCAGGCAAAACGGGCAAAGTTGCCAATGCCGCCACGCGTCGCGGCGCCGATCCTGCCCTATCGTCCGCGCGATCCACAGCGTTATCGCCCGGCGATCGGGCTGGTCGGCTGCGGCGGCATCTCGAAGTGGCACCTGGCGGCGTATAAGAATGCCGGCTACAAGGTGGCGGTGCTCTGCGACATCGACCTTGCGCGGGCGGAAATGCGCCGCCAAGAATTTTATCCTGACGCGGTTGCAATGGATGACCTTGATGATGTGCTGTCGCGCGACGACATCGAGGTCGTCGACATCACGACGCATCCGCCGCAGCGGCCTCCGCTGATCGAAGCGACGCTTTTGGCCCGCAAGCATGTGCTGAGCCAGAAGCCGTTCGTGCTCGACCTCGACGAGGGCCAGCGGCTCGTCGAATTGGCCGACCGGATGGACGTGCGCCTGGCCGTGAACCAGAACGCGCGCTGGGCGCCGCACTTTAGCTACATTCGAGAAGCAGCTCATGCCGGGATTTTGGGTTCGATCGACGCCGTGCATTGCGACGTGCACTGGGACCATAGCTGGGTGAAAGGCACGGTCTTCGAAACGGTGCGCCACCTGATCCTTTATGACTTCGGCATCCACTGGTTCGATTTTCTGGCGACGATCATGCGTGATTCATCGCCGCGACGCGTCTATGCGTCGGTGGCCAAGTCGGCGACTCAAGAGGTCGCGCCGCCGCTGTTGGCCCAGGCGATGATCGATTACGAATCGGTGCAGGCAACGCTCATCTTCGACGGCTTCACTCGCTATAGCCGCATGGACCGCACGCTCGTGGTCGGCAGCAAGGGCGCCATTCGCAGTGAAGGCCCCACGACCGAGACGCAGCGGGTCGAATTAACGACCGCCGAAGGCGTGGCCCGGCCGCGCTTAAGAGGAACCTGGTTTCCCGATGGCTTCCACGGTACGATGGCCGAGCTGCTCTCGGCGATCGCTGAAAGGCGTGAACCTTCGCACAGCGCGCGGAACAACCTCAACAGCTTGGCCTTGTGCTTTGCGGCCGTGGCCAGCGCCGAGCGCGGCGAGCCGGTTAAGCCGGGATCAGTGCGACAGATGCCGGAAGACGCGGACGGATAAAAGTACTCTGTTGTAGTTTAATCTAGCGATCGGAACGATGACTGTTAATACATTGTTCATCTTGATTTTTGCACTTTGGATTATCGGTACACTGGCGCTTTGCGCTGCGTCCATTAAATGGGGATTGAAATGGACGGGCGTTGCCAATATTTCGATGGCGAAGGCACTAGGGCTATGGCTTGTATTCCTTGTGGTAGGCTTGGCTGCGGCCTTGTTAGCGGCCTTGTTAGTCGGCGCGGTGTTCCTTGCAATTTCATTTGTACCTTCCGACCTGTGGTTGGATGTCTTTGGATTTGCTTTGGGGTTTGCCGTGCCATGCGTTGTTATAGCCTTCGTCTACAAAGTTCGGTTTCTGCGAGCGTTCATCGCGACCATTCCATTCGCAATAGCGCCATGGCTTATGGCTCTGTTTGCGGTGTATGGAATTCGCCCGTTTGTATACGAAGCGTTCACAATCCCCACCAATGCAATGGCGCCAACACTCTTGGGAAATCATTGGGAAGCACCGTGTCCTAGATGTGGAGCAATCGCGTATGGAACCCCCTTAGAGCCGGGAATGCCGGAGCCACCAAGCGGCTTCATGATGAACTGTAGCAAGGAGAGGCGATCCGTTCTGGTTGAAAATGCGCCCGCGACAACCTGCGGAGGTGACCGCATCCTGGTATGCAAGCTGAT
>DATFGJ010000303.1:0-4798 GCA_035249585.1 Lacipirellulaceae bacterium | reverse complement strand
TACGTTAACCGCGATCGGATCACGGGCAAACCGATTGAAGAATTGACGGATGCCGACAAGAAGGAGCTCGAGGATCAGGTCGTCAAGCTTTACAAGGGCAAGCAGCCGGGCGATCACATGCGCGACTTTTTCGACGCGGTGAAAAGCCGCGGGGTGCCGATCTCCGACGTTGAATCGCATCACCGCACGATGACGTCATGCCACTTGGCCAACATCGCACTCATGCTGGGCCGGGAATTGAAGTGGGACCCCGACAAACAAGAGTTCGACGGCGACGAGCAGGCCACGATGCTCATGTCCCGCCCGCGCCGCGAAAAATACTCGTGGGAGGCAACGACGTAGGTGCCGCTAGCCGAGCGGCACATGAAAAACGGGTTGGCGATTCGCTAACAAGATATATACATGAGGTAGCAGAGGAAGCAGAGCACGGTAATTCAGCAAACTCTGTTCTCTCTGCTTCCTCCTGTTCCTTACTGCTTTTTCGTTGTTTGTTAATCGTTAAAGTTTGTAATAGACAGAAGCCACCTTGATCAATCTAAGATTAGGAGGCCGACTATGAGACGAACGGTTCTATCGTGCGTTTTCCTGTTCGTAGCTTTAGGCTGTTGGAACGCATCGGCGCAGCAAGGCGCCGATCCGGCCGATCGGCTGGAGAATTCTCGGCGGCACCATGAGTGGGTCGACATCGAATCGCCGGGCGGGCGGAAGGTAAAAACGTGGGTTGTTTATCCCGAAGTGGATCGGCCGGCTACGACCGTGATTGTGATCCACGAGAACCGCGGCCTTACCGACTGGGTGCGCGGCGTCGCCGATCAATTGGCGGAGGCCGGTTACCTGGCCCTTGCGCCCGATTTCCTGAGCGGCACAGCGCCGGGCGGCGGCGGCACGGCCGAGTATGGCTCGGAGGACGCTGCCCGCAATGGCATCGGCCGATTGCCGGCCGAGCAGGTGACATCCGATCTGGATGCGGTCGTCAAGCACGCCAAGACCATGCCGGCCAGCAACAAGGTGGTGGCGGTGGCCGGCTTTTGCTGGGGCGGCGGAAAAGCGTTTGCCTCCGCTTTCCGATCGGATATCGCGGCGGCGTTCGTCTTCTATGGCTCCGCCCCGAGTGACGAAGCCGCCTATGAACATATTCAAGCACCAGTGTACGGCTTTTACGGCGGCAACGACTTTCGCATCACCGGCGCAGTCCCCAACGTCGAGAAGCGCATGGAGCAGCTCGGCAAAAAGTTTGAGCCGGTCGTGTACGAAGGCGCCGGTCACGGCTTCATGCGCCAAGGCGAAATGACGACCGACGCCAATAATCCCGACCGAAAAGCGCGCGACCAAGGCTGGGAGCGTTGGAAAAAAATCCTCGCCGGGCTCAAACCGGCCGAGTGATTTCTGGCTATCAAGCTTTCTAACCGTAAGCGGTAGCAGGTGCTACGCCGTTGAAGCTGTGTTGCTTGTTCCTTAGCATTCACAAACCAGAGATGCCCGGGAAGTCTAAGTTCTGGAGCATTTCCCCAATAGCCAGGCCCGCGCGAATCGTTCCGGTCTTGGGATTCGGATCGATCGACGCAAACCGATAGACGACCGCCGCAAGTCCAAGAAAGCGCTTTAAAGCATCATTGTTCGGGATCTCCAGTACCAGTAGAGGGAATTCTTCCCCCATGTTCTCCAAGTACTCGTCGGCAAGATGTCGGTCGGTGAACAGGACGACCGCCTGCTCATCCGTTGCGCCGACGCCTTCGGCGAGGAACTGAAGCTTCTCGTCGTACGCAACTTGTCCGCTTTTTGGATCAACCGTATAGCCATCTGCGGCCAGGATGTAGCATGGGGCGGAGACGTAGACTGGTCCCTCGTGCGATTCCATACCGAAGTCCGATTGCGTCTATGCCGACGGATTTCGGGCCCTACCCGTCCGGCCGATGGTCGATACCTCGCATTCTAACGACCAATAACTGCTAACCAAATGCCTGTGCGTCCTGTTTGCATGTTCGATAATTGCATTCGAATTGAATCGCCAAGTGGGCGAAGGGCAAAGTGAACCAAGGCGGTGCGACTCCGATTCTGCGGGATTGAGTCGCGGCATCGGGTTCCGTAAGATGGACGCACTCGTCCGCGGGGTTGGATTCGCGGAGCATTCCTTGGCGGGGAGCTCATCGATGGAGGAAAAGTGGCCGATCGGCGTGTTTGCCAGCATCGACGCCGGCTTGGGTGTCCGGCTCGAAGTGGCTCACGAGCTGGGCGTTCCGACCATCCACTTGCACACGCCAAGCCGCCGTTCGCGCACTCCACAGCGCGCAATCGAGTTTCTAGATCAGCTTTCGGACTTGGGGATCCGCATCACCTGCCTCTTCGGCGGCTTTGAAGGCGAAAGCTACGCCGATATTCCGACGGTGAAACGGACGGTGGGCCTCGTGCCGCGCGAAACGCGCGCCGCCCGCACGGCCGAGCTGAAAGAGATCGCCAATTTCGCTCGCGAACTCAGCGTTGATGTGGTGGGCGTCCACATCGGTTTCGTGCCGCACGACCCGGCCGACCCTGATTACCGCGAACTGCTCGACCTGACGCGCGGCATATGCGACCATTGCGGCCGCAACGGCCAGGCGCTGCACCTGGAAACCGGCCAGGAACCAGCCGACGTGCTGATTCGCTTCCTAGACGACGTAGGGCGCGACAACTTATTCGTGAATTTCGATCCGGCGAACATGATTCTGTATGGGGCGGGACAGCCGCTGCCGGCGCTCGAGCTGCTTGGCGCGCGGGTGCGCAGCGTGCACTGCAAGGATGCAAAGTGGTCCGACCGCCCAGGCGAGACTTGGGGCCGCGAGGTGCCGCTCGGCGAAGGCGACGTCAACTTCGCGGCGTTCCTGGCCACGCTGGAGCGCATTGGCTACGATGGCCCGCTAACCATTGAACGCGAAATTCCGCAGGAACCGGAGAGGCAGAAGGCCGAAATCGGCCGGGCGATCGATTTGTTGGAACGACTCAAGCGCGAGCGCGAGTAGGTCCGCAAGGCCGCGACTGAGCACTGGACAAGACAAGGAGACACGGAGACAAGGAGACAAGGAGATTCAGCTTTCGAACGCAATCTCCTTGTCTCCCCCTCTCCTTGTCTCCCCCACTTGATCATTTCATTCGGCTTGTGCTCTTAAGTCAGGATTCACTCATGGTCCGCACTCGTCTGTCGGTGATGATGTTCCTCGAATTCTTCGTTTGGGGAGCGTGGTATGTGTCGGCGACGGGATTCATTAATGAAGCCGGCATGCCGGGGGTTGAGGGGGCGGCCTACACGGTCGGCCCGCTTGCGGCGATCATCGCGCCTTTTTTTCTAGGCATGATCGCGGACCGTTTTTTCGCCAGCGAGCGCGTGCTCAGCGCACTTCATATTATCGGCGGCTTATTTTTGATTGCCGCGCCTTTCGCAGCCAGCCCGTTTACGCTGCCGGCTCCGCCTGAGGATGCGAGCTTGTTTTACACGTTATTCGTTCACGACCTGCCCGCCTTCAAGCATCCGTTTGTATTATGCCTGTTTGCTCACATGCTGTGCTACATGCCGACGCTTGGGCTGACCACTTCGCTGGCATTTCACCATTTGGAGGACCAAGAGCGCGATTTTCCATTGGTTCGCGTTTTGGGAACAATTGGGTGGATTGTGGGAAATCTCGCCGTGAGCCAGCTGCCGGGAGAAGATCAATCTCCGGCGCAATTCTATCTCGCGGGAGGAGCCGCGATATTGTTGGGACTCTTCAGTCTAACGCTCCCACACACTCCGCCACCTAGCAAGGGTAAGCCGACCTCCTTCGGGCAGATACTTGGCACCGACTCGTTCCGTTTGTTCCGAAATCCGTCGTATGCGGTGTTCATCATTTGCTCGTTTTTGATCTGCATCCCGCTGGCCGGCTATTACCAGCAGGCGCGGAACTTTGTGCAGTACGCCGGGCTGTTAATTAGCGACAGCGCGACGTTCACGATGAGCTTTGGACAAATGTCCGAGATCGTCTTTATGTTGTTAATGCCCCTGTTCTTTGCGCGGCTTGGCGTGAAGTGGATGCTGCTCGTTGGCATGGCGGCTTGGATCGCGCGTTATGGCCTGTTTTCCGCCGCGGCGGACGACAAGGTTTTGTGGATGGTCTTCTTGGGCGTCCTGCTGCACGGCATTTGCTACGACTTCTTTTTCGTAACGGGAATGATTTATGTCGATAAGCGTGCGACGCAGGACATTCGTCACCAAGCGCAGGGTTTTCTTGTGCTCGTTACGCAGGGCCTCGGCCTTGGTCTTGGCGCCAAGCTGTTCTTCGCTCACGTGCAGATGAATACGCATGACGGCGTTCGCGACTGGGAGACGATTTGGCTTTACCCGGCTGTGTTTGCCGCGGGAGTGATGGTCATTTTCTTCTTGTTGTTCTGGGACCGAAGGGTAAATGGCCGCGCGCCTGACCTGTCAATGGAACAGGGCACGCGTCTTCCCGAGGAGGCACCGCGTTGATTCGCGTTGGCATCGTCGGGATCGGGTTCATGGGCTGGATCCATTGGCTCGCCTACCAGAAGGTGCGCGGCGTGCAGGTGGCCGCGATTTCCACGCGCGACAAGCGGCGGCTGGCCGGCGATTGGCGCGGTATTCAAGGCAACTTCGGGCCGCCCGGCGAGCAAGTTGATCTCAAAAATGTTGCGGCCTACGCCGAACTCGACGAGCTGCTCGCCGACGAGCGGATCGACCTGGTCGACATCACGCTGCCGACCTATTTGCATGCCGACGTGGCGGTTCGCGCTTTGCGCGCTGGCAAGCACGTTCTTTGCGAAAAGCCGA
>DATFGJ010000302.1:0-3921 GCA_035249585.1 Lacipirellulaceae bacterium | reverse complement strand
CCGCCGCATGGCCATAGAAAATCGGCCCGCCAAAGGCGACGTGGTCGGCCGAGTTGCCATCGCAGCGGACCGTCATGTGGCGGCCGGTCATCACGAACTCGAACTTTTCGCTCCCCGGCTCTCCGAAAATCGCGATGCTGTTCTGCTCGCCGTAGCCGCCGGCATCATCGGTGAGCTGCTTGTCGATCCGCTCGTGCCACTCGGGGCTGATGATGCCCTCGAAGATATGGCGGATGACGGCTTGCTGATCCTTCGTGTAAAAATCGCTGTCGTTGATGTAGTTCTCGGTGATGTCCCAGTTCGCCGCGATCCGGGTGCGCAGCAGGCCGCGGTCCTCGTCCTTGTGGTCCCACGGGAAGCAGATCGTCTCGCGCTGCTTGGCCGAGAGCATATCGTAAAGGACCTTCACCATCGATTCGGGTGAGGATGCGGCTGCGGCGACAGCAGCTTCCGGTGCCTTGGCCTGGGCCCAAACACGGCCCGCCGGCAACACGCTGCCGAGCGCGCTGGCGCCAATTACGACGCCCCCGGCGGTCGTCAAGAACTCGCGCCGCGGCATGCGTCGCTCCTTGTGCTCAACACCCTGGCAGCACTCGCACACGGGAACATTTGCTGTCGTCGACTGTTGAGTCTGCTGTTTGTCGCGCGATTCCATGACGGGTTCCTTTCATGTCATTGCGATTGGACGAGCTGGAATGAGCACCCACCATTAGAACGAAACCGCGCGCAAAATGCAAAGTTTCGCGGAAAAGTAGCGGGCACACACCGTTTGGCTGCGACCCGGCACACGGCAATACCGTGTGCCGTGTGCCCGCACGGCCGAAGCCGTGTGCCGTCGGCATGCTCGAAAACTGCGGCACAACTTACCACGAATCAGCAACGGCACACGGCGTGTCTGCTACATTTACTTTCGCTGGCAAGCCGGACAGTAAAACGTCGACCGCTGGGCTTGGACAAGGCGACGAATTTCACTCTCGTGGCCGCAGCGCGGGCAAGGCTTGCCGGCGCGGTCGTACACGCGGTGATGGTTCTGGTAGGCGCCTTCTTGATTAAGCGCGTTGCGGTAGGTGCCATTGCGCAGCGTTGAGCCTTCATGTCGTATCGCCGCCGTGAGGATCGCCTGCGTCGCCTCGGCGATCGCCTGCCACTGGCTGCGCGTAATCTTTTCACACCGACGCGCTGGATGAACTCCAGCGACGTGCAGGATCTCGGACGCATACATGTTGCCGATTCCCGCGACGGCACGCTGATCCAAGAGCGCCACTTTCACCGCTCGCTTGCTTTCGCCTAACCGCTCGCGGAACGATTCGGCCGTCATCGCCAGAGCATCCGGGCCGAGTTTGTCTGGGCCGAACGCCGTTTCTAACTCTTTTGGCGAATACAGGCGAACGCTTCCCAGTCCGCGCCTGTCCCAATACAACAGCTCGAGTGCTCCATTATTTCCGTTATTTGATAGGCTGCAGCGAAACCGCAGGTGTTCGCGCGTCGGCGGCTCGGCCACGAGCACGAGGCCCGTCATGCGTGGCTCAAGCACAATGGCATCGCCCGAATCGAGCCGCACGATCACGCGTTTGCCGACGCGGCCCACATCGCGGATCATGCGGCCAACCGCCCGCTGGCGAAACCGGTCAATTCGCGGCGCAATCGCAATCGGCCGGCGCCGGCACGCCACGCGCTCGACTTCCTCGATTCGCGAGCCGACGACACCCAAAATGCCGCGCCGCATTGTTTCAACTTCTGGTAGTTCCGGCATGCGATGATAACCACGAAGGACACAAAGGGCACGAAGACGATTGGCAGCGGGACCAACCAGCACGTGTCAACTAAGTTATCTCACGCCAGTCGACGTCGTGTAAAGGCATGCAAGTTTTCCATAGATTCTTTGCGTTCTTTGTGTCCTTCGTGGTTCGACTTTCCGCTTGAACCAAAGCGCGTGTCAGCCGAGAATCGCATAAGGAGCAAATTCACGTGAGCTTATCAAACAAAGTAACGACGCAAGTCCCCGACGCTGCCGGGCGGTTCGGCCCGTTCGGTGGCCGCTATGTTCCAGAAACTCTCATTCGCGCGCTGGATGAGCTCGCCGTCGAGTACGACAAGGCCTGCACCGATGCGGCATTTCAAACGGAACTCGCGTCGCTGCTTGCACACTATGTGGGTCGGCCGTCGCCGCTGTATCATGCCCGCCGGCTCAGCGAACGGTGTGGCGGCGCGCAGATCTGGCTCAAGCGCGAAGACCTCAACCACACCGGCGCTCACAAGATCAACAACACGATCGGACAAGGGCTGCTCACGCTGCGCATGGGCAAGCGTCGCGTGATCGCCGAGACCGGAGCCGGCCAGCACGGAGTGGCGACCGCAACGGCGTGCGCTCACTTCGGCCTCGAGTGCGTCATCTACATGGGCGAAGAAGATATCCGCCGCCAAGCGCCCAACGTATTCAGCATGAAGCTTTTAGGCGCCGACGTGCGGCCGGTTTCCAGCGGCTCGCGCACGCTGCGCGACGCCATCAACGAAGCCATGCGCGACTGGATGGCGAGCGTTGAGACGACGCATTACATTTTGGGCTCAGTCGTGGGTCCGCACCCATTTCCGCGCATCGTGCGCGATTTCCAGTCCGTGATCGGCCGCGAGACGATCGAGCAATCGCGCCAGCAGCTCGGCCGGTTACCCGACACTGTCGTCGCCTGCGTCGGCGGCGGCAGCAACGCGGCCGGAATGTTCTATCCGTTCATCGAACATGAAAAGGTTGCGCTTGTCGGCGTCGAAGCGGGCGGCCGCAGCGCGAAGCCCGGCGATCACGCGGCCCCGCTCAGCCACGGTCAGCCCGGCGTGCTCCACGGCAGCTACAGCTACGTGATGCAGGATGAGGACGGTCAGACCTGCGACGTGCATTCAATGTCGGCCGGCCTCGACTACCCCGGCGTCGGCCCGGAGCACAGCTATTGGAAAGACACCGGCCGCGTCACCTACACCAATTGCCTCGACAAGGATTCGCTTGCGGCGTTCGACGCTCTGGCCCGGAGCGAAGGCATTCTGGCGGCCCTGGAAAGCTCCCATGCCGTCGCCAAAGCAATGGAGCTGGCCCGTGACAAACCGAAGGACCACGCAATCGTCGTATGCCTCTCCGGCCGTGGCGATAAAGATGCCGCCGAAATCGCCCGGCTCAAAGGATCCGCAACCGGATGAATGCGCCACGGTTTTCGCTGCGAATGTTATTTGCCGCGATGGCTTATCTGGCCATAATTCTTGTTGCAATCGGCACCGGCTCCTTGGGATGGGCAAACGTTGTTTACAACATCACGATCGGTCTTTTGATCGTCGCTACGCTCATGGTTGTATTCTCTCCTGCTTCACCGAGGACATTCTGGCGAGGGTTTTGTCTTATCGCTTGGATTTACTTGTTCCTTGCGCTGGCACCGGACCGCCGATTCGGCGACCCATACTACTCCGAAACCAGCGCGTCCCAAGACGGGCTGCTAACGCAGAAAATCCTGAACGTTGCTTATGAACAAGCTTTGGCCCCGATGTACGCAAATCGAGGCGAAATCTTTCCGCTGAATTCAGGTTATGACATATTCAAGTACACGCAATGGCACGCCGTCGCGCAAACGGGCCATTGCGTGTGGACGTTTGTTCTAGGGGCAATTGGCGGCTGCTTGGCTGTCTTTTTCAAGAATCGAAATAAAAGCCAGGCGGACGTGAAATGAGGACGCGCGGCAACCACTGTGCCGCGCAGTTTAGGTTATGCCGTTCGTGGCGGCGGCCAAGATGCGGTCAAACCTTTGCGGCGTCGAATACTTCCGACACGTTCACCGAGAAACCGTCCAGCAGATTTGAGGTGGCCGACTCCCCTCGCGTAAATACCCCATGCTGCGCGTACGATTGCCCGTGCAGCGAAAGCACCGTAATTCGCCCTTCTTG
>DATFGJ010000301.1:0-4385 GCA_035249585.1 Lacipirellulaceae bacterium | reverse complement strand
AGCTCCGTGCCGCTGATGTCGAGTGTCTTCTTGCCCTGCGGCACTTCATCGACAGGGTAGTAACGGTCTTCGTCCGGCACGAAGACCATCTGCTTGAAGTCGACCATCTTCACGCCGAGCTCTTCCTCGTGCTTCTGCAGTAGCTCCTGCGCATCGTACGGTCCGTAGAACGGCTTGCCGCTGGAATCTTTGCCCGGCCCCGCATGATCGCGGCCCACGACGAGGTGCGTGCAGCCGTGGTTCTTGCGGATGATCGCGTGCCAGATCGCTTCGCGCGGGCCGCCCATCCTCATCGCCAGCGGCAGCAGCGACAGGAACGCGGTGTTCTGCGGATAGTGGAGCATGAGCGCCTGGTAGCAGCGCACGCGCGTGTAATGGTCAACATCGCCGGGCTTGGTCATGCCCACGACCGGGTGCACGAGCAGGTTCGCCTCCTCTTCCTTCGCCGCACGTAGCGTCAGCTCGTGATGCGCGCGGTGCATGGGGTTGCGCGTCTGGAAGGCGACGACCTTGCGCCAGCCGCGCTTGGCGAACTCGTCGCGCAGTTGCGCCGGCGTGTGACGCAGCGATTTGTAATCGTAATGGATCGGCAGCTGCAGACACTCAACGCGCCCGCCCAAGTACACCGGCTTGCTCTGGTTCATGAGGTAGTTCACGGCCGGATGCTCGGTGCTGGCGGTACCGAACACGCGCTCCGCTTCGCGCTTGCGATCCGGCTCCCAAATATCCTCGACCTGCATCACGGCGAGCATCACGCCCTCGGCATCGCGCAAGGCGATCGTGGCCCCGGACTTCAGCTTCTCGGCGAATTCTTTGGACACGTCGAGCGTGATCGGCATCGGCCATAGCGCGCCCGTGGCGAGCCGCATCTTGTCGCAGACCGACTCATAATCGGCCTTGCGCATGAAGCCGGTGAGCGGCGAGAAGCCGCCGTTGCACAAGAGCTCCAGGTCGCACAACTGCCGCGGAGTCAGATCCCAGGAGGGCCAGTCGCGCGACTGCTCGCGGATCTGGTTGGCTCGCTCGCCTGAAACGGTCAAATTAACTAACGTACCCCCATGCGGGGCAATGAGATGGCTCGTCACGGATTGCTACTCTCTATGGTTCAGGAACTTTTGATGTTCGATGGAAAACGCAACGTCATACGGCGCAGTATCCGTCCAGAGGGGCCTCCCGCTGGTCGGCCTGCGCTAGTTGGACATTTGCGCCGCGATATAAGCCGGCCAATATAGAGAAAATGCAGCGATGGCTCAACGTCTCTACGCTCTGGTTTACCACGTGCCGCTGATCGTAGCCGCACCAGCTGTCGCTGGGGTTTTCGGCGTTTCTCTCGGGAAACGGCGAAGATGCGCAAAACTCCCCCACAGGGTTTTGCGCACCTTGGTTTAATTCACTTGGTGCCACTCTCGCGGTTTCAGGACAGGCTGATGACTTTTGCAGCGACAAAGAATTTTTCTTTTTTCTCGTGAGGCGAAATTCGGCGAGTTTCGCCCCACTCTGCCCGCGCAAGTCGTTTGTCAATTGCTGGTTGTTGCGCGGCGGTGGGGCGAAATTGCCTGAATTTCGCCCCGGGGGTGGGGCAAAATTGCTTCCAGGTGCGGCGTAATTCGTCAGGCTCATCGCGGCCGGCGCATCAGATGTCCAGATGTCCAAAAGTCCCCACACATACTTTTGGACATCTGATGCGATTTGGACACACCAAGAATCAATCTGCAGCAGGCGCGCAGCGGTAGCGCGGTCTAACGCCTGGTTGTCAAACAGCGGCCAGATTGGAGTCTAGGCGCACCTTACTCTAATAGTGGACAAATGTCAACGCCAGATTCGGCCACCCAATCAGGTGAAGATTAGTTGTCCGAAAATGAAGTGGACCCCAAAACTAAAGCCCGAAACGGTGCCAGCGGGGAGGAAGTCTGAAGTCCTTGTGCACGCAATTGCGCACTTTAAATGGTTAGAGCCCGCGCTAGCCGCTGTGGATTCTATTGCTATAGAAGAATCCTACGGCGCCAACCACGACCATCACGCACGCGCCGATGCGCAAGTACCACGCCAGCCGCTTCGGGCGGGCGATTGCTGATTCGAGGTCACCCGACAGCGTGGCGAATTCTGATTTAGCTTTGTCGAGCTCCGCCTGGACCTGTTTCGACTCCTCGGTGCCGGCGGTGCGGGCGTATTCGTGCGACAGGCGGTGGAGGTTCGACGAGGCTGATTGGTATTCGACGGCCTGTTCGGTTGACCAGACCGTCGAATTTGTAGACGCGGTCGGCCAGACGAAGGAGACGACGAATAGAACCAGGCCGACGATTACTGCGACGCCGCAGAGGATCGGCCGCAGGTTCAAAGCTTTCCGCGGCTCGAGCGGCTCGATGTCAATGCGGGGCATCGTCCACCTTTTCGTCCTCGATGCCGACCAGATAGGCCATCGTGAAGGGGTCGACGTCGTCGGATAAGAAATCGGCGTGGCCATCGAGGAAGGCGATGTTCACGCCGCCATGGTGCAGGCTTCGTGGTGCCGCGGAGATGTAGCCCCACAGGCCCAAGTCCCAGTCGTGCTTGATGCACGGCATGCGCTCGAGCTGGGCTTGAGCCAGCACTTCGCGCGGGCACTCGACGAGAACGTCGGCGTTGGGGCCGATCGTGTTGGGCATCTGCGCTTGATACACCAGCGCCAGCTGGATCCAGAAATTCATGAAGTAGCCCTTTGCCTGCGAGTCGTCGTGATGCATGTCGAGCGAGAGCAGGCTGGCCCCGTTCCAGGGCAGCGCCCACACGCCGCGCTCGTCCTGCTGGTGATCGAGCGTGCGGACTTCCGCGAACACGACGGTCTTGCTCGTGCCGTCGATGATTTTGGAAAGCTTCTGGCCCGTGGAGATCAAAGCGCCCGGATAGAGCAGCTGCAAGTCGGAATGAAACGGCGATACGTAGGCGGCGTAGTTGCCTTTGGCGAAGCGTTTTTTGCTTCCGGGGGGCGTGTAATAGCGGCCCAGCGCCGCGTCGGTCGGACAGAGGAGGGTGGGGATGGCTTGCGCCTGCGGCTCATTCACTTGATCCAGGATCGAGCGCGAAAGATCGAATTGGCTGTAGAGACTTGTCTCTTCGAGGAACGGCAGCAGCAGGACGACCCAGCTGAACATTTTGCCGGAGCGTTGATCGAAGACGGGATACTGGCGCCGGATTGTGCCGTCGCCATGAGTTAATGTTTTCGGTTGGACGATCCCAGAGGGCGGCAGGATGCCGTGCATCTCCTCGTACCCTTGTGTGGCAAGCGCCAGTTGCTTCAGGCTATTGAGACATTGCATTCGCCGGGCACTCTCACGGGCCTGCTGGACCGCCGGCAGCAGTAGGCCAATGAGAATTCCGATGACGGCAATGACAACGAGCAGCTCGACAAGCGTGAAACCATATAGGGAAGTAGGTCCGCGCAGCCGAGGCGGACGATGGGCCGACCACCCTGTCGGGCGGTGCCCGCTCACGGCCCCTACATCGCTGAGCGCCAACCTGGTCGGCTTAGGGCGGCCCGGTCGCGAGGAGGCTATGGAAAAGGAAAGGCCAAGGGCCGGAAATGCTGGCATAGGAGGCGACTCATCCTTCGAAGCGCTGGCCGCAACGCGAAAAAGACCACAGCCGAGGCCCGGACGCCCAAATGCCGTTGGCAAGCGGCAGCTGCGGCCATAATCCAGTATAGCGGCCCGTCAAGGTTTGCCTACAATCGGTTGTCCAAACATCGCCCGCTACCGGGCGCTTGCATTTCTCAGAAAGTATCAAGGATTACCCATGCAAGCCAGCACATTATTAGCGGCGGCGTTAGCCACCCTGGTTTTAGCAACGAAACTATATGCGCAAGAGGGCCTGCCACAACCTGAGGCGACCGGGCAAGCCGCAGGCGCACCGCGTGCACCTGCCGCGACAGCTGATCCAAAAACTTATCGTCAACAGACCAGTTACGTGCTGGGGCGGAACTTTGCGGCGAACTTGCGCGAGAGTGAAATCGAGTGCGATTTGGAATTCTTGTTTGCCGGCATTCGCGATGTGCTCGAGAGTGCGCAGCCTCGCTGGAGCGACGAGCAGCTTCAGGCAACGATGCAGCAGTTTGAACAGGAAATGCAACAAAAAGCACAAGCGCGCATGGAGCGCATGGCCGCGAAGAACAAGCAAGAAGCCGACGCTTTTCTGGCCGAGAATGCCAGGCGAGAGGGTGTCGAGACGACGACGAGCGGCCTGCAATACCGCGTCATTCGCCAGGGCAATGGGGCGTCGCCGACGGTGGGCGATAGTGTGCGCTGCAACTATCGCGGCACGCTGCTCGATGGCACCGAATTCGACAACTCGGCGCGATACGCAGGGCCGGCTGCGTTCCAGATCGCCCCGGGGCCCATCCGCGGCTGGAT
>DATFGJ010000300.1:0-15957 GCA_035249585.1 Lacipirellulaceae bacterium | reverse complement strand
AAGGTCGCCGACGGCGCTCTTGATCGCCGCCGCATCCTCGCCCTTGGCCGCTTCGCGCACCCGGGCAATCGCCGATTCCAGCGCCGCTTTGTCGCTCTCCTTCAGCTTGTCGCCTTGCGACTTGATCGTCTTCTCGACCTGGTAGGCCATCGAATCGGCCTGGTTGCGGGCTTCGATCAGCTCGCGCTTCTTCTTGTCCTCCTCGGCGTGCGACTCGGCCTCCTTTCGCATTTCTTGTATCTTCTCGTCCGATAGGCCACTCGATTGCTCGATTTTCACGGTCTGCTCCGTGCCCGTGCCCAGATCCTTGGCCGATACGTTGAGGATGCCGTTGGCGTCGATGTCGAACTTCACCTCGATCTGCGGCACGCCGCGCGGCGCGGGCGGAATGCCTTCCAGGTTGAATTGGCCCAAGAGGCGGTTGTCGTTCGCCATCTCGCGTTCGCCCTGGAACACGCGCACGGTGACCGCCGTCTGGTTGTCGTCGGCCGTGCTGAAGACCTGTTTGCGCTCGGCGGGAATCGTCGTGTTGCGCTCGACGAGCTTCGTCATCACGCCGCCCAGCGTCTCGATGCCCAGTGACAGTGGCGTGACGTCCAAGAGGAGCACTTCTTGCACTTCGCCAGAAAGCACGCCGCCTTGAATCGCCGCGCCAACCGCAACGACCTCGTCCGGGTTCACGCCCTTGTGCGGCTCCTTGCCGCCGAAAAGCTCTTTGACGACTTGCTGCACCTTGGGGATGCGCGTCGAGCCGCCCACGAGCACGACTTCGTTAATCTTGCTCGGATCCAGCTTCGCATCCTTGAGTGCTTGCTTCACCGGTCCACGCACGCGGTCGATCAATTGGTCCACAAGCTTCTCGAACTGGGCCCGCGTGATCGTCATCTGCAAGTGCTTCGGGCCGCTCGCGTCGGCGGTGATGAACGGCAGGTTAATGTCAGTCGACTGCGCGGAGCTAAGCTCCTTTTTGGCCTTCTCGCAAGCTTCCACGAGCCGCTGCAAGGCCATGTGATCCTTGCGCAGGTCAATACCCTGCTCGCGCTTGAACTGCTCTGCAACGTGATTCACCAGCTCTTCGTCGAAGTCGTCACCACCCAGGTGCGTGTCACCGTTGGTGGAGATGACGCGGAACACGCCGTCGGCCACTTCAAGTACCGACACGTCGAACGTGCCGCCGCCCAGGTCGAACACGCAGATCGTCTCCTCACCCTTTTTGTCGAGGCCGTAGGCGAGCGAGGCCGCCGTCGGCTCGTTGATGATGCGGGCGACTTCCAAGCCGGCGATCTGGCCAGCGTCTTTAGTGGCCTGCCGCTGGGCATCGTTGAAGTAAGCCGGCACAGTGATCACGGCTTTGTTGACTTTGTGGCCCAGATACGCTTCGGCCGCCTCCTTGAGCTTGCGCAGAATCAACGCCGAGATTTCGGGCGGCGTGAATTCCTTGTCGCCTGCGCGCACTTTCACATAATCTTCCGGTCCGCCCACCACCTCGTAGGGCACCATCTTCTCTTCGGTTTGCACCTCGCTGTGCCGGCGGCCCATGAAGCGCTTGATCGAGTACACCGTGCGCTTCGGGTTTGTGACGGCTTGGCGCCGGGCCGGCTCGCCCACCAGAACTTCACCTTTGTCGTTGAACGCAACGACGCTCGGCGTGAGCCGATTGCCTTCGGCATTTGGAATGACCTTCGCTTCTTTGCCTTCCATCACGGCAACGACCGAGTTGGTCGTGCCCAGGTCGATACCAATAATTTTTTCACCAGCAGCCATGGATTCCTCCTAATCGTATCTCGCCGGCGACTACGTATTGAAGCACCGTGGCAAGACGTTTTCGTTTGTTTTCCAAGGGCGATTCGCTGGCGATTAGACTTCTGAAGTTCGCTTTGAACCGCCCGTTCAAGCTTTTGTTGTTGTTGATTGTGGTTTCGCGGGCGCGACCAAGCGCGCAGCACGAAAGCCCGCACGACGTGCGATGGGCTGATAATCCCAGTAGCAAAGTTTGTGCCTGCCCGAAGGCCATGGGGTGGCGGTTCACCTAAACCGTTGTAAAATAGACCTTTACGAAGTGATGGCACGCGTCTTTGGTTCGCGCTTACCTAATTTCGAGGAGCACAGCCTGCCAAATTGACCCTCGCCGCCGGCGCCCGACGGATCAAACCACCCGCAAACGCTGCCAGACTGGCAGCTTTCCGCGTGCAACATTTGATCGGGTAAAGCCTTAGCCAACGTCGCACAAAAGCGGACCTTTCCTACCCTCTTCGAATGGCCAAGCGTAAACACTCCAAGCTGACTAAGCCCGATGCTTCGCTCGCCGAACTGCGGCGCGAGCTGGATCGCGTGGATCGGGAACTCGTGGCCGCAATCAACCTCCGGGCGGAGATCGCCCGTCAGATCGGCGCGCTGAAACGCGACAAATCGCAGATCCTGTTCGATCCGGCGCGCGAAGCGGAAGTGCTACAGCAAGCGCAACACAACAACCCCGGGCCGCTCACGAATGCCGCCGTGCGTGCCGTGTTTCGCGAGATTGTCAGCGGATCGCGCGCGGTGCAAGCCGCTACGCGCGTCGCCTATCTTGGTCCGGAATTTACATTCAGTCACCTGGCGGCCATCGAAGGATTCGGCCAGTCAGCCGAGTTGGTTCCGGTCGGCTCGATTGCGGCGGTATTCGAGGAAGTGGAGCGCGGCCAGGTGCAGTTCGGCGTTGTGCCCATGGAAAACTCGACCGACGGCCGAGTTTCCGACACGCTCGAATGCTTCTCTCGCTTCAAAGTGCGGATTTGCGCTGGAATACCGCTGCGGATTCACCATTGTTTGCTTGGCGTCGGTGCGCGGGACGAATTGCAAACCGTGTATAGCAAACCGCAGCCGCTGTCTCAGTGCCGCAACTGGCTGGCGCGGCATCTGCCGCAGGCCGAACTGCGCGAGACCTCGAGCACGGCCGGCGCGGCCAAGGCGGCGAAAGACGATCGGCAGGCCGCGGCGGTGGCGAGCGCCCAAGCGGCAGCTCACTATGGCATCCCCGTTCTAGTGCCGAACATCGAGGACAACCCAAATAACGTCACGCGTTTCGTCGTCATTTCCACGGCCACATCACAGCCCACGGGACACGACAAAACCACCGTCCTGTTCGAGGTCGCCCACAAGCCCGGAGCCCTGGTCAAAGCCATGATGAATTTCGAACGCAATGGCTTGAACATGACGATGATCGATTCGTACCCGGTTCCGGGCAGCCTGGGCCGCTATTTGTTCTTCATCGAGTTCGTCGGCCATGAGGAGGACCCGCCCGTTCGCCGGGCTCTCGCCTCACTCAGAAAAAAAGCGCATCGCGTCGAAGTGCTCGGCTCCTATGCACAGGCCGAGCCGATCGGGTAGATTAGCCAAGAGTCGAGAGCGGACTGTCGAGAGCCAGAGCCGCATTTGTGGCGGTGCCATCTCGAAAAGACTCAAGTTGAGTTCTGGTTCTTGACTCTCGACCCTGGGCTCTTGGCTCCATAATGCGACGCAAACTCATCGCGGGCAACTGGAAGATGAACACGAACCGCGCCAGCGCCGTCGGGCTGGCGCAGGGCATCGTGGAGCGCGCCGTTGGTTTCTCACATCTCGATTTGCTCGTGTGTCCGCCGAACGTGTATTTGACGGCGGTAAATGATGTTGTCGCGGATACGCCGGTGGGGCTAGGCGCACAGAACATGTATCATGAGCCGGACGGCGCATTCACCGGCGAAGTCAGCGCAGCGATGCTGCTCGACGTAGGTTGCCGCTACGTGATACTTGGCCACAGCGAGCGCCGGCACATCCTTGGCGAAACTGACGCGAATGTGAACCTCAAGACGCTCGCCGCCCTGTCGGCTGGCTTAGTTCCCATTGTTTGCGTGGGTGAGCTGCTGGCCGAGCGCGAAGCCGGCCAGACCGCCGCAGTGATTCGCCGCCAATTTCAGGGCTCACTGGCCAATGTGCCCGCCGACGCGATCGAGCGCATCGTAATCGCCTACGAGCCGGTGTGGGCGATTGGCACCGGCAAAGTGGCGACGCCGTTACAGGCTCAGGAGGTCCATGCTGACCTTCGCAGGCTGCTGCGAGAAAGATACAATGAGCGGTCCGCTCGAGTGCGAGTGCTGTACGGCGGCAGCGTGAAGCCGGGCAATGCGGCCGAATTGCTGTCGCAGCCGGACATCGACGGCGCGCTGGTGGGTGGCGCAAGTTTGAAAGTCGATGACTTTCTCGGCATCGCATCCGGCGCAGCGAAAAAATGAAGTTGCGGCTCGAATTCATCTCCCTTTGACAACACGACTCGTTGGCTTTTCTTACTATGGGCGCTTTTTTCCTGATTATTCTTTCGCTCTTGGCGGTCTTTTTGATCCTGCTTATCCTGGTGCAGCGCGGCCGCGGCGGCGGGTTGGCCGGCGCGCTGGGCGGCATGGGCGGATCGAGTGCGTTCGGGGCCAAGGCCGGTGACGTGTTTACACGAATCACGATCATCACGGCAGCGATTTGGATCGCACTCAGCTTGATCGCGGTGTTCTGGGCCAAGAATCGGGGCGATGCGCTGAGCTCCGGCCGTTCGACCACGACGTCCAGCGCGCCGCGCGATTCGGCGCCGAGTGGGCCGCTCAGTCGGCCGGCAACTCAGCCAAACACGGACACGACTCCTGCGGGCGAGGCGAGGCGGCAAGCCGAGGCGCCTGCCGCCGCCAACGGTCCCGCGGAGAGCGCGCAATCGACTCCGGGCACACCGCCTGCCGCTAACGGCGCAACGTCGCCCGCTAATAACGGCGCTGCTGCGCCGGCTGGCAACGAGTAACCATATCAGCTCGCCCAACACAAGCGCGGGGGTGCTTGCCTTGCTCATCAGCATGACCGGTTTTGGCGAGGCTCGCAGCCAGACCGAGGGGATGGCCGTTGCTGTGGAAGTGCGCACAATCAACAGCCGGCATTTCAAACTCAGTTATCGGGCAAGCGAGGGCTATGCGGCGCTGGAGCCGGAAGTTGAAACATTAGCGCGCGATGCTGTTCGCCGGGGCACTGTGCAGATCAACTTGCGAGTCGATCGGCGCGCGAGCGGCGATGACTATCGGATCAACACCTATGTGCTAGAGAACTATCGCCACCAACTCCAGCAGTATACCGGCCGGCAGGAATGGTCCGATCCGGAAGACCTGCAAATGCTTCTCTCGCTTCCCGGCGCTGTGGAAGAGCACTTCAGCTCGAATCATGATCCGCGCGACGACTGGCCGGCGATCGAGCCGGTGGTCCGCGAGGCGCTCGCCGCGACGGCCAAGATGCGGGCCGAAGAGGGCGTGGCGCTGGCGGCCGATCTCGCGCACAACGGCCGGCAGATTCTGGAGCTGCTCGATGCGATTACGAAGCGCGCGCCCGAAGTCTCGCAAGCTTATCAGGCTCGATTGACGGCGCGAGTGCAGCAAGCGCTATCAGAGCTGAACGTCACGGTGCAGCCAGCCGATCTGCTGCGCGAAGTCAGCCTGTTCGCCGACCGCAGCGACATTTCGGAAGAAGTCGTGCGGCTGCGCAGCCATCTGCAGCAATATGAGGCGGCGTTGATGCTGCCGGAAAGCTCGGGGCGCAAGCTGGAGTTCATCGCTCAGGAAATGGGCCGCGAGGTGAACACGATCGGCTCCAAGGCAAATGACGCCGAGATCTCGCGCTTCGTCGTGGAGATCAAGACGGCGCTGGAGCGGATCAGGGAGCAGATCCAGAACGTGGAGTAGGTCAAACAAATGCAAAATGTGTAATGCAAAATGTTCAATTCGCGTCAACTGGCGGGGCGTCCTGAACAGTTGCTTTCTATTTTTCATTTTGCATTGTTCATTTTGCATTTTGCATTCAGTCCGCTAACTCGCTGTTTATCGTGAGCCAGCGCCCCGACACTGCCAATCTGATCGTCCTCTCCGGCCCGTCGGGCGTGGGGAAGAGCACCGTGCTCAAAAGGCTGTTGGCCCGGCATTCGAATCGGTTGCGGCTGAGCGTCTCGGCGACCACGCGGCCGCCGCGGCCGGATGAAGTCAACGGCGTTGATTACTTTTTCCTCAGCGGCGAGGAGTTCGACCGTCGCCGGCGGGCGGGCGAGTTTCTCGAATGCTGCGAGGTATTTGGCCGCGGCCACTGGTATGGCACGCTACTGGCGGAAGTCACGCCTAGTCGCCAGGACCAAAAGTGGGTAGTTTTAGATATTGACGTGGACGGTGCGGAAAAGGTCCGCCGCCAGGTGCCCGAAGCCCTCACGATTTTTCTGCGGCCGAGTTCCGACGAAGAGCTAGAGCGGCGTCTGCGCTTGCGCGGCACGGAATCCGAGGAGGCCGTGGTGCGGCGGCTCGAAGTGGCCCGCCGCGAATTGGCGCGAGCCGACCAATATCAATACCAAGTCGTCAACGACTTCGTCGACCGCGCAGTGGACGAGATAAGTGAAATTCTGATTCAACGCGGAATTGTGGATAAGTGAATCCCCCCACACGGAGCACAAATGATCGAGGCACTCAAAGAGGAAGCAATCGTCAACAAAGTCGGCGGGCGGTTCAAGCTTTCGACGCTGATTCAGAAGCGGCTCGTGGCGCTGAACGCCGGCGCGCGGCCGCTTGTGGACGTAGGCAGCGAGGACAAGCTGGAAATCATCGTCCAGGAAATCCTGCAGGACAAAATCTTCCTCGATACTTCCAACGAAGTGAAAACCGTCGGCGAATCGGGCCCGACGTCGGCCGGTCCGCCGGAGTTCGATTTCTCCGCGCTGTGAGCGATCGCGCGAGTCGGTGAGAACTGAGTACGTCCATCAGCCCCCGGCTTTGCCGGGGTATGATGTGCGGAAAACCCCCGGCAAAGCCGGGGCTGCCGTCGTCATTCCGTGGTTACGTCACTCATACCTTCATGACCCATCAGTTGATCATCGGCGTCTCCGGCGGCATCGCGGCCTACAAGACGGCCGCGCTCGTCAGCTCGTTGGTTCAAGCGGGACATGGCGTATCGGTGGTGATGAGCCGCGCGGCGCGCAAGTTCGTAGGCCCAGCGACGTTTCGCGCACTGACTGGCAGGCCGGTTGTGGACGACACATTTGATCGCCACTATCCGCTCGGGGCCCATATCGAACTGGCGGAGAAGGCCGACTTGTTGTGCATTGCGCCCGCATCGGCCGATATCCTGGCAAAAGCCGCGCACGGGCTGGCGGATGACGTGTTGAGCACGCTTCTATTATCCTTCGGCGGGCCGGTGCTGTTCGCCCCCGCGATGAACACCTCGATGTGGGAGAAGCGCTCGGTCCAACGAAACATCAAGATGCTGCGCGACGACGGCTGCCAAATCATCGGTCCGCAAGAAGGCTGGCAGAGTTGCCGGCGATCGGGAATGGGCCGCATGGCAGAGCCGGGCGATATTCAAGCAGCGATTGAACAGTCGTTGGCTAAAAGTAGCAGTGGATTAACGAAGTAGTAGTGGAATTAGTCGAGGAGGAACGCAGTCAAGTAACGTTATCTTGACCGCATGCGTACTCAGTACTTAGTACGCACAGTACGTCGTCGTCGACACTACGAACCATTCAGTCGGGCCAACTTATTTCAAACCTCGCTTACCGACTACTCAACTTTCCTTGGCTCGAATTGTCATCACCTCCGGCCCGACGCGACAGTACCTCGACCCCGTGCGCTATCTCACGAATGCTTCTAGCGGGCGAATGGGCCGCGCGCTGGCCGAAGCTGCGATTGCGCTCGGGCACGACGTGGTTGTCATTAGCGGGCCCGTCGATATCGATTATCCATCGCGAGCACGCGTGGTGCTGGTCATCTCGACTGAAGAAATGCTCGCTGCTGCAAGCGAGGAGTTTGAAAAATGCGACGGCTTGATCGGCGCGGCGGCGCCGTGCGATTACCGCCCGGTGCGCGTCGAGTCGCACAAGATCGCCAAGACAGGCCAGCCGATCGACCTTCATCTCGTGGAGACCAACGACGTGGTAGCCACGCTCGGTCAGCGCAAGGGCCGGCGATGGGTCGTCGGTTTCGCGCTGGAGACCGAAGATCACCGGCTCCGCGCGCTGGCGAAACTAGAGAAAAAATTCTGCGACCTGATAGTCTCCAACGGCCCGCAGGCGATCAGCGCACTCGACAATGAAGTGGAAGTCATCACGCCGACGGGAGAAGTGATCACGGCACTCAAAGGTTCCAAAGAAAACGTGGCCGAGCGGATTCTGGCCATCATTGACGAGCGGCTAATCAAGAACCAACCCCGCGCTGCTGGGGCGCGGCACGACAGCCCTGGGTAGCGACCACGGGCGACGCCAAACCTAGCCCTGTTAGCGCGGCCCCGATCTGTAACAACGCGACGGAATCTTGTATCCTGCAGAACATGAGTACTTTCGCCGTCATCCTTCCGGCCGCCGGGCAGAGCCGCCGGTTTCACGACAAGGCGTATAAAAAGCCGTTTGCGCCGCTGGGCGGGCGGGCTGTGTGGCTGCATTCGGCCGAGCGGTTCATGAATCGTGCCGACGTGAAGCAGGTGATCGTCGCCATCGCTGCCGACGATCGCGACTTTTTTAATTTGAAGTTCGGCGCGAACATTGCGATTCTTGGCGTGCAGGTAGTGGAAGGCGGCGAGCACCGCACCGATTCGGTGCAGCGGGCCCTGGAGCGCGTTAAAAACGAGATCGATTTCGTGGCCGTTCACGACGCGGCCCGGCCTTGCCTGGTCGATGCGTGGATCGACGCGGTGTTCGAAGCCGCGAAGCGCGACGGCGCGGCAATCCTCGGCGTGCCGGTTCAAGCCACGCTGAAACGTGTCGATCAAAAGAAACACATCACCGAAACCGTGGAGCGCGAGTCGCTATGGGAGGCGCAGACGCCGCAGGTATTTCGCCGCGAGCTCTTAATCGAAGCCTATGCCAAGCGCGGGCGCGACCCGGTGACCGACGATGCGCAGCTTGTCGAGCGGCTTGGTAAACCCGTGACCCTGGTGCCCTGCTCGCCGCTCAATCTCAAGATCACCACGCGCGACGACTTGAAGCTCGCCGAGCAGGTTCTCAAGGTGCTGCCCAAGCCGAAGCTGGAAGGTTTTCAGCACCCGTTCGCGGGCGACGACTTGTGGCGCTAAAGTAGCAGGCACACTCCGTATGCCGTCAAGCCTGCGCAAGGTTTACGTGTCGTCAGGTTAAGGCTAAGGCACACCGACCCGGCACCCGGCTCGACCGGTTGCCGGGTGCCCGGTGCCTGCTACATTGTATCCATGTCGCTTCTCGACGATCTCCGCTGGCGCGGCTTGGTGCATCAGACGACCGATGACGCCAATCTCGGCCGCTGGTTCGAAGAAGAATCGCGGACCGTATACGCGGGCTTCGATCCCACGGCCGAAACCCTGCACGTCGGCAATCTCGTCTCGCTCCTGTTGTTGCGGCGGTTCCAGTTGGCCGGGCATACGGCGATCGCCGTGGTCGGCGGCGCGACCGGGATGATAGGCGATCCGAGCGGAAAGAGCCAGGAGCGCAACCTGCTTTCAGTCGAGCAGCTTGAAAGCAACGTCGCAGCTATCCATGAGCAGATGCAACGGTTTCTTGATTTCGACGCGACGACGAACGCGGCCAAGCTCATCAACAATCGCGACTGGATCGCCCCGTTCAGCTACATCGAATTTCTGCGCGACGTGGGCAAGAACTTTCCCGTGAACGTGATGCTGGCCAAGGATTCGGTGAAGAGCAGGCTCGGCCGCGACGAGAGCGGCGGGGACGCCGGCGGTATGAGTTACACCGAGTTCAGCTACATGCTGCTCCAAGCGTACGATTTCGTTTACTTGTACGACAAATTCGGCTGTGAAATTCAAATCGGCGGCAGCGACCAGTGGGGCAACATCACCGCCGGCATCGACCTGGCGCGGCGGATGCGCGGCGTGCAGCTCTATGGTCTCACGACGCCGTTGCTCACAAAATCCGACGGCACCAAGATGGGCAAGACGGAAGCTGGTGCCGTGTGGCTCTCGGCCGAACGCACCAGCCCTTACCAGTTCTATCAGTACTGGATTCGCGTAGAGGACGCCGACGTGGGACGATGCCTGCGGATGCTCACGACGCTGCCGCGCAAGGAAATCGAATCACTCGATGCGGCCCGTCAGCAGGATGCCGCCAAGCGCGACAGCCAGCGGCGGCTAGCCGAAGAGCTGACGCGCCTGGTGCACGGCGACGAAGGTTTGGCAGCCGCGCAACGCGCGACGGAAGTCTTTTACGGCGCCGAAATTGCCAATTTGAATGATGATCAACTGACCGAAATCTTCGCCGACGTTCCCAGCGCACAATTGCCGCGGCGCGTGCTTGATGAAAGCGGCGGCCTGCCAATCATCGACGCGCTCGTCTCCGCCAGCTTGGCAAAGAGCAAAGGCGACGCCCGCCGCACGGTGCAGCAAGGCGGGGCCTATGTCAACAACCGCCGTATTGAAAATGTCGACGCGCGCGTCACCGTCGAGGACCTCGCAAGCGAAACGGTCATGGTGCTGCGCAGTGGTAAGAAAAACTATGCGCTGTTGCGGTTCCAGTAGGTCCGGCGAGCCGAGCCGGACCGAATTTGTACGCATTCTCATATTGGTGCCGCTCGGCTCGCGCCAACTACCGGCGCTTGTCACACCGCTGTAACCCATTTATAGTGAGTGGTTTAGCATCCTGCGGCATTCGCGACTCAACGTTGTTTTTAGGGCGCGAACCGGACGCTAGCGGCGGGCGTAGCGCTTTAAGCGGGGTAATCCACTTTTCGGGCGGCCTGAACGAGGTAACGCATGGCGGGTGAGACTGTCATTGAAACGCGGGCGCTGTCGAAAACGTACCGCGATTTTTGGGGCCGGCCCAAAGTTCGCGCCCTTAAGGCGCTCGACTTGGACGTTCGGCAGGGCGAGGTGTTCGGCCTTCTTGGTCCCAACGGTTCGGGCAAGACGACCACGCTGAAGCTGCTCCTTGGACTGTTGTTCCCCACCGAGGGCCAGGCCCTCGTGTTCGGCAAAGACGCCACCGACGTTGGGAAGAACCAGCGCATCGGCTACCTGCCGGAAGAATCGTATTTGTACCGCTTCCTCAACGCTGAAGAGACACTCGATTTCTACGGCCGGCTGTTCGACATCCCCTACGATGTGCTCCAGCAGCGAATCGACCAGTTGATCAAGATGGTCGGGCTCGACCGGGCCCGCAAACGCCAACTTAAAGAATATTCCAAGGGCATGACACGGCGGATCGGGCTGGCGCAGGCGCTCATCAACGAGCCGGAGCTGATTCTGCTCGACGAGCCCACAAGCGGCCTCGATCCCATCGGCACGCGCGAGATGAAGGACATGATCCTGCGGCTACGCGACCAGGGGACGACGGTGGTGATGTGCAGCCACCTGCTGGCCGACGTGCAGGACGTCTGCGACCGCATCGCCATCCTGCATCAAGGTGAGTTGAAAGAGCTGGGCCGCGTCGACAACTTGCTCACGCAGGCCGACATCACACAAATTCGCGCCCGGCGGCTGAGCGACGAGTGCATCAACGAAATCCGACAGACGATCGAGCGGCACCAAGGCGAATTCGTGAGCGTCGAACATCCGACGACCACGTTGGAAGAGCTTTTCCTGTCGATCGTGCGCGACAGCGAAGCCCGGCCGGGCCGCCGCGTGGTGCAGGACGGCCAGCCTGTCGCCGCGGCGTCGACAAATTAACTAATGGTACAGTCCAATTAATCACGCAGAGGCGCTGAGGACGCGGCGTTAATTAGTGAGTGTTGATGACGTAGTTTTTTGCGGAACACAAATCCGCGCTAATCTACGCTAAATAACAATAGCGCAAATTAGTGTTGATCACTGTTCTACTCTCCGCGTCCTCTTGCGCCTCTGCGTGATGTTCCCGTAAAGCCTCCCGTATCAAAGGCCATCCAGCAGCCTGGGTTTAAATCCGCGATCCTTTATCCTTGACTGATTCATGGTTCTCGAAGAAGAACTTCTCCCGTACCTGACCTGGCTGACAGGTTATCCATGGACCGACGCGCGGTCGATCTTGGGCAGCGCGCTGGCCATCTTTCTGATGACGGCATTCGCCGCGACGGTCGTGGCCATCATTGGCGGCTTCCTTATCGCACTAGTTCGCCATGGCCCGATGAAGGCCGGCGATATGACCTACCGCGTGGTCACGGGCGGCGTCGCCGAGCTGTTTCGCACCTCGCCGCGACGCGTGTGGGCGATCGCCCGATTGGCGTTCAAAGAATCCATGCGCCGCCGCGTGTGGGTGGCGCTTGTCGTATTCGCGGTGATCCTGCTATTTGCCGGCTGGTTTCTCAAAACCAATTACCGCGAGCCGGGCAAACTGTTCTTCAGCGTAGTGCTGATGGCGACGACCTATCTCACGCTGCTCATCGCGCTGCTCGTGAGCGCATTCAGCCTGCCTCAGGATTTCAAGTCGAAGACCATTTACACGGTCGTCACGAAGCCGGTCCGCGCGGGCGATATCGTCTTGGGGCGAATCCTCGGCTTCACGCTCATTGGAACCGTGCTCTTGGCTGGAATGGCCGTCATGAGCTCCTTCTTTGTCTGGCGAATGCTGGACCATACCCATGCGATCGACGTCGCGAATCTGCAAACCGTCTACGATGCCGAAGGAAATCCCGTAGGCAAGACTGGCCGCACTTTGCAGAGCCAGGATCACCGGCACGACGTGGAGATTTATTCCGACGGAACGGGCCGCGCCCTCTCGACCAATGAGCACGAGCACGTGATCAGCTCACGCAAAGTGGGTGGCGACACGGTTTACGAGTTGACCGACCCGGAAGGCATGTTCCGCGCCCGCGTGCCGGAGTACGGCAAGTTGCGGTTTCTTGATCGCAAGGGCGTGCCCGTGGCCAAGGGCGTGAACGTCGGCAACGAGTGGCAATACCGCAGTTTCGTCGACGGGGGCACGCAGGCGGCCGCCATCTGGACGTTTAGCGGCGTGAATGCGTCGCATTTGCGCGCTGACGAGGAAGGCCAGGTTCTGCCGTTGGAACTCATTGTCCGCGTGTTCCGCACCTACAAGGGAAACATCGAGACCGGCATCCAAGGCAGCATGCAGCTGCGCAATCCGGAGACGCAGCTCAAGAGCGACCTGTGGACATTCACCGCGAAAGACGCCTCAATCAACTCCTTCAACTGGCCGCGCAAGCTCGATGACGAGAACCGCAACCCGGTTGACCTGATCGATGACCTGGTGAGCAAAGACGGCCGCTTGGAGGTGATCCTCCAGTGCATCGATAACGCACAGTACTTCGGCTTTGCGATGCCCGATTGCTTCATCCGCCTGCCCGACGGATCGCCGCTGTGGAATTACATCAAGGCGCAAGTCAGCATCTGGGTGCAGATGGTGCTGGTGATCGCCATCGCGGTCACTTGCAGCACGGTGGTGAATGGTCCGGTTGCCATGATTTTCACCGCGGCCTACATCACGCTGGGCTTCTTCTGGCAAATGTTTTTCGACGTGGCCACCGGAAAGCAGATCGGCGGGGGCCCTCTCGAATCGCTGTACCGCATCGTCACCCAGATGAACCAGATGTCGCCGCTGCCGGAAAACTTCGGCACGCAGATGATCGTGGCTGTCGACACCGTGCTCCGAGCCGGGATGTTCAGCCTGGCTTACCTGCTGCCCGACTTCCGCTCGTTCAGCACCGTGGATTACATCGCGTACGGCTTCTATATCCCCATAAACCGGTTGGCGCAGGAATTGACAGCCTGCCTGGCATTCCTGGCCGGGCTGTTCGTGGCCGGCTACTTTCTGCTGCGAACACGCGAGGTGGCGAAATGAGTGATCGCACATCCTTTTATCGAAAGATTGTTTACGCCGCTGTCATTGTGGTGCTGTGTTTCGCCCTCGGCTGGCTCAGCGCTCCGGCAACTACGAACAGCCCGGGCGGCCGGCTAGCACAGTTGCGCAACGAATACAAACTGGCCCAAGTGAATCTCGGCGAGGTCGATCCGGCGAGTGAAACGATCAAGCTGGCTACCCTCGGGCTGCGCGGCGTCGCCGTCAACCTGCTGTGGAACAAGGCGAATCACTACAAGAAGGTAGAGGACTGGACGAGCCTCACCGCCAGCCTCGAACAGCTCGCCAAGCTGCAGCCGAATTTCATCACCTTCTGGAAATTTCAGGCGTGGAATCTGAGCTACAACGTATCCGTCGAGTTTGACGACTACAAAGACCGTTACTATTACGTTCGGCGCGGCATCGAGTTTCTCACGGATGGAGAGCGCTACAACGAAGACAACCCGGTGCTGTTGTGGGACCTAGGCTGGTTCATCGGCCAAAAGATCGGCCGTGCCGACGAGCACGAGCAGTACCGGCGTCTATTCAAGGCGGACGACGATTTCCATCCGCCCGAGCGCACGCTGGAGGAGCGCGACAACTGGCTTGTGGGCAAACAATGGTATCTCGACGCGATCGAGTCGATCGACGTCAAGGGTTTCAGCATCGGCCGCAAGAGCCCGCGCGATGTTTATTCCAGCCCGGCCAAGTCGACGATGAACTATGCCGAGGCCATCGAAAAGGAGGGCGCTTTCGACAGGGCTCGACGCGCCTGGATTCGGGCCGCCGAGGAATGGCGCCAATTCGGCCAAACGGTTATCGAGCACTCGTTCGGCGAGAAGTTGCAGCTCGGCACCGAGCCGCAGCTGACAAAAGAAGTCGCTGACTTGACGGCCGAGCTGGAGGCGATGCTGCCGGGCGTGCGCGATACGTTGGTCCAGGAAAAGCGCGCGGCGCTCACCGACGAGGAACGCAAAATACTCGATACGCCTGAGGAGCAACTTAGTGCTGAGCAGCTAAATAAACGCTACGAAACGAGCGGCAAGATGGAGATCACCGAGCGTGAGATTGCCGAGCGAATCGGCCGCGAAAAGCCGGAAAAGAAAAACGAGGCCCTGCAGCTGGCCAACCGGCTCGCGCATCGCAAGCTGGTGCTGCAGTACACCAGGAACTACAAGCGCGACGCCAACTACGACTATTGGATGACACGCTGCGAGTTTGAGCAGACCGACAACGCCGTAACAGCTCGGCGCCTGATGTTCGAGGCCAATAATGAGTTCAGGAAAGCCGATCTGCTCACCGCCAAGAAGCTGTATGAAGAGGGCTTTGCGAAATGGCGCCTGGTGATCGATGAGTTTCCGTCGATTCTCGATGACGAAGCCTCGACCGGCGAGGACATCTTGGATTACGTCAAGCAGTATCGTCGAGTGCTCGACCAGCTTGACGAGCGGTTAGGCGACGATTTCCCGCTGTGGGACGTCGTAGAGAAATTCGACGTCGAGCAGGATTTCACCGAGGAACTCCAGGAGCACCGCCAGCGCCAAGGCCAGACGCCGGATGAAAGCGCCTCGCAGGACTCAGGCGAGACGCAAGCACCGTCGGACGAAACATCGGATGCGTCCCAGGAATCGAGCGAGGCAACAACGCCGCCGGACGACGCAGCTGGAGCGTCCGGCGAATCGCAACCGCAAACGCCGGCAACCGAGCCTGCTGCTGATAGCGCTCAGGAGTGACTGGCAGTCGCCGCGCTTGCGCGAATTGCAGCCCGAAGCGCAAGCAAGGGCCGCACGTAATGCCCTTGCTTGCGCTCCCGGGCTGCGATCAGTTATATCCTCTACTTAGGATTCTTAACTGCTGCGCCGGCAACCGCCTCCTAGTTGGCGCAGCTTACCGCGTGCATGCTGCGCCGCTCGTAGTTCGCCTTTGGCGCAGAGCGAGCCTCGGTCGATAAACCTCGAAGAGGTGGATTGTCGACATCCTGCTAGCAATGGGGGGCCTCGCCGTGCGCCGTAGCTCGATCTGGATAAATATCGCGCGGACGATTGCATGGGCGGCCGTCGGGGCGATAGCGCCCGCAAGCGATTCGCTCCCAGCGGCCGAACCCGCGATCATCCACGCGGCCCGCGTCATCGAGGCCGGCGACGGCAAGCGGACACCCGCAGTCGTCACCGGGGTCTCGATCACTCCTGACGCGCGGA
>DATFGJ010000299.1:0-4199 GCA_035249585.1 Lacipirellulaceae bacterium | reverse complement strand
TGCCAGCCTTATGCGAGCTCATGGAGCGCCAGTGTACCGTGTCGGAGTAATAAACGCCAAACTGGCCATGATAATGGGGGACAGTCGCGTCACGCATCCGAGGGCGAATGGCCGTCCCGGGCCAGAAGATAATACACGTCCGTAACGATTTTGCTTGGATCGCGATTGCATTCGTCTTTCCAGTGGCCGTAGATCTCCCAATTCGGGCCGGCCAGCTTGCGGCCGTTTTGTTTGCACCAGGATTGGATTGCGACGTGTGCATGATGCAGTTCGCTGTACGGGCCGTAATGGGTCGCTGTAGCAACCGGGCCGGCAGGTGTCGTTGATCCGACGACTTCGCCGTAGCCGGCGAACGGTGCTTCTAGCTCGACGCCGACTTCCAGGTTAATTTCGTCATCCCAGTAGATGGCCACATGCCGGCCTACGCCATTGACCTGCTGCGAGCGGAGGACGTTCCACACCAGCCCGCATGCTTCCGGAACGACTTTGGAAAGTTCGTGGAATCCCGCGCGGCGGCGGACCACGGCAAGCGGCCGGCTGCTGGATTGTTCAAGCCGCACGTCGGATTGCATGGCAAATCCTCGACCACCTGTCTCGTTCATGCGCCTAACCTCGCATCCGAGTGTCGGAGACACTCGGCTACGTGAGCGGCTGTCCTAAATACCGGCCCGGCATTTAGGACAGCCGGCACCTACGATCTACGAAGCTAGTCAGGTTTCACGCTCGTCGTTAGCCGATTCGTTCCAGCCTTCCATTTGGACATCGCCAACATCTACGTAGGCACCGCAATGTGTGCAGGTTTCAATGGAACCGCGGCGGCTGGCCGGAAACTCCAATTGCCCTTGGCACTCTTCGCACACAACCTGGATTGTTGCATCGCCGTGCGCCGCATCGGCCTTACGCGACCGGCCGAGCTCGTAACTTTCGAGAATAGGTTTTGCGCGGGCGAGATCGGCTCGTTCGATCCAAACCTGCGGTTTATGAATCTGGGGCAACAGTCCAAAGGCCCACTGTCCGACTACGGAGGCATCTTCCACGGCATAGGCTGCGATCCCCGAAGATGTCAGTATCTGGCAGACGACGGCTGCTTCCAAATTATTGGCGGCATCGTAAACGGCTACCGGATCACGCAATTCCATAGTGTGCTCGCTTAGCGACGGCCTCCCCGCAATAAGGATCACAGCACTTTTTTTATCGACCTTTTTTTGCCTTCACCAATGGCTTTGCCGCATCCGTTGGATCGCCGAGCGTCTCGTTGAGCGCTACGGCCTCTTTTGTCAGTCGTCGGACAATCGCCGGTTTGATGGTCATTCCTTCGCGGAAGTCCAGAGTAGCCATTTCATACTTCCCGCTCTTTTTCAGGCGAGGCTCGGTCTCAGTAAGGCGCTGGCCACGCCAGAACCCAAACAGGACCCGATTTTCCTCGGCGCGAATCAGCATAACTGGGCCGTTGTGAAAATAGACGATGTGGCCCCATTTGATGACTTCCTCCAACGGCGAGGCGGCGCGGACCGTCTTCCTCAAGCTTTGCACAAGCTCACTACGCCAGCCGTCGAGGGCTGCGACATACGCGTCCGGGGTTTCGGCGGGTACAGCCTTTTTCATATGGACTCGCGGATTGTCGCTTGCGATTGCTTCTCGCGGTGACTAGTTCGCCAGTGCTGCTTACGCGAAGGCCTTGCGTTCGAGTGCAAGCTGGTGCGTGCCCGAATTGTACTGCATTACTATTCGCTAATCTCTAGCAAGCACTCGCCGCGGCGAGTGTCACCCTTACTGGGCACTGCTGGACAAGCCAGCAGTGGCACCCTCCCGGCGGGCTAGACAATCGTGAGGCGTTTCATTAATCTCCCGCCCACTCTTCTGCTTTTCTTTTCGTAATACCGCGCCCCATTGCCCGGAGACGCGCGCACCATGTCGGAAGGCCAGCGCACGACACTTGTCGGCCGCAGCCAGGATCTGATTCTGCCGGTTGCCATCATCGCCAGCGTGCTGGTGATCATGGTGCCGCTGCCCGCTGCGCTGATGGATGTGCTGCTGGCGGGGAACATCACGATCGCGGTGCTGGTGCTGCTGACGACGATTTACGTGCGCACGCCGCTGGAATTCAGCGTGTTTCCCTCGATGCTTTTGGCGACCACGCTGGCGCGGCTGGTGCTCAATGTGGCCACCACGCGGCTGGTCCTCACGCGGGCTGGAACCGACGGACTGAACGCGGCGGGGCACGTCGTGTCGTCGTTCGCCGATTTCGTGGCCGGCGACAAGATCGTCGTGGGCCTGATCATCTTCGTGATCATCATCGTGATCCAGTTCGTGGTGATCACCAAGGGCGCAACGCGCATCAGCGAAGTGGCCGCGCGGTTTGCGTTGGACGGCATGCCGGGCAAGCAGATGGCGATCGACGCCGACCTGAACGCCGGAATCATCGACGAGCGCGAGGCACAGGCCCGGCGTACCGAGATCACGCGGCAGGCCGATTTTTACGGGGCGATGGACGGTGCCAGCAAGTTCGTGCGCGGCGACGCGATCGCCGGCATTCTCATTACGGTGATTAACATCGTGGGCGGGCTGATCATCGGCATGGCGGAGCACGGCATGCCGCTGGCCGAGGCGGCACGGGTTTACACGCACCTGACGATCGGCGACGGGCTGGTGACGCAGGTGCCGGCCCTGTTGATTTCGCTGGCGGCTGGCCTCTTGGTGACGCGCAGCACACAGAAGTCGAACATGCCGCGCGAGTTCCTGCAGCAGATCTTTTCGCGGCCGCAGGCGCTGGCGGTTACGGGCGGCTTTTTGAGCATTCTCATCTTCACCAGCTTGCCGCGAATGCCGCTGCTCGCGCTAGGCGCCGCTTGCATCGGACTGGCAAGGATGATGACACGGCGCGAAACAATTAACGCTGAAGCGGCCGCTCAACAGGCCGCGGCCGACAAGAAGGCGAAGCAGCCCGAGGAGCGCGTCGAGGATTATCTCACGGTCGACCCGATGGAGATAGAGCTCGGCGTGGGATTGATCCGTCTGGCCGATCCGAATCGCGGCGGAGATCTTTTGGAGCGCGTGCATCGCGTGCGGCAGAACATCGCCGGCGAGATCGGCATCCTCATGCCCAAGGTGCGCATCCGCGACAACATGCGACTGGAGGCCAACCAGTATCGCATCAAGATTGCCGACATGCCGGTGGCGCAGGGCGAGCTGGAGCCGACGTTGCTGCTGGCGATTGCCGGTTTTCCCGTGGGAGGCGTCTCTGACGCCGATAGCGGTTTCAATATTGGAAAGAAATCGGCGTCGGAGACGCCTCCCACGCGCTTGCAAATCGACGGCATTCCGACGAAGGATCCCGCCTTCGGCTCGGATGCGAAGTGGATCAATCCGGGCCTGGCGGACCAGGCCGAGCTGATGGGGTACACCGTGGTTGAGGCGGGCGCGGTTTTGGCCACGCATCTCACTGAGGTCTGCCGCCGGCATGCCGATGAGATTCTTACGCGCGATTCGACCAAACATCTAGTCGATGAATTGAAGACGACGTCGCCAACAGTCGTCAGCGAGCTCATCCCTGGCACGATGTCGCTGGCCGAAGTGCAGTCGATCCTGCACCTCTTGCTGCGAGAGCAGGTGTCGATACGGCAGCTGGGCGTCATCCTGGAGACGCTGGGCGACTACGCGACTCGCTCGAAGGACCCGATTCTGCTGGCGGAATACGTCCGTCACCGGCTGGCGCGGCAGATTTGCACGCGCTATCGCAACGCTGAGGGCGAATTGTACGTGGTGGCGTTCGATCCCGCGCTCGAGGACCGCATTCGGGCCGGTTTTGAACACACCGAGCGCGGGCTGTTCATTCGCCTCTCGCCGCAGGCGGTGGAAGCGACGTGCCGCGTGACCAGCAGCGAAATCACGAAGCTCACGATCCGCAATCACACTCCGATCGTGCTGGTGAGCCCGCAGATTCGCGCGGCGGTGAAACGGATCACGGAGAATCATCTGCCGCAGCTCGTGGTGCTGAGCTTTAACGAGGTAACGCGAGATACGAAGGTGGTCACCGTGGGGATGGTGGCGGGGAGCTAGGTGTCAGGTGTCGGGTGTCGGGTGTCAGGTGTCAGTCACGATCAATCAAACGAAATCGCCAAGGGTATACCCTAGTCTTTGTCTTCCTTGGCGTCCTTGGCGGTTGTATTCATCTTGCTGGGTGCTTTAAATCAGAAAAG
>DATFGJ010000298.1:0-7084 GCA_035249585.1 Lacipirellulaceae bacterium | reverse complement strand
TAAACGGCTCATCCAACGGCCTGCGGCCGAGCACCTGGGCAGCTTCGAGCAGCCACAGCGTGCCATCGTCCGTCTGTAGCAGCACGTCGCCCGCGGTGGCCTCGACAAGAATTCGGCCCACGAGCGGCAGCCGGCGGCCTTCGTGGAGCGCCACAATCTCCTCGAGCTGAACCTCAATTTCACTAGGCGGACTCTCGGATTCAGGCTTCCCATCGCGCGGATTCGCCGCGGCCAGGCAGGCGCCGGCAACCACAAGCGCTAGAAGCAGTTTCAAAACCGTCAGCGGAGAGGGGGACAGTCCCATTTTTCCTCGAAGACTCGGAAAAATTGGGACAGTCCCCGACGGTTCATCACCACAGTTGCCATTGGCCGCGGGTGACGACGTAGATGCCGAGCAGCAAATTCGTGATCGCGTGGGCGGCCACGCAGTCCCAGATGTTTTTGGTGCGCAGCATGAGCCAGGTCACCAGGCTGAACCAGACCAGCGCGGCCAGCTTTTCCGGGTGATAGAGAACTGGAAAGAAGGTGCCGAGGGCGATTGAAAGCGTCGTCGCCTGGCCGAACGGGACTTGCCACCATTTATCGCTCATCACGATGCGCATGAGGAAGCCGCGGAGGAAGAACTCTTCGATAACCGGGACAATGAGCGCGAGGCCAACAAAGCGGACGAAGAGGAACGCATACGCCCAGCCGGGCGTGGCGGCGAGCTGGTCTAGCGGATTGTATGCGGGGCGCTCGCCGAGTCCGAGCAGGCCGACGAGCCTCGTTTTCGGTCCGATCCACGCAACGAAGCTGTCCTCAACGCCGAGCTGCGATAGGGCGATCCATAGCACGATGCCAATCACGCCGACGGCAATCGCGAGCGGCGAGACGCGAAAGGGGAACTGCCTGTAGCCGGGCAGCACGAAAATCATCGCAGCCATCGTGAGGGCGATCTTGATTGTGTACACGACTGGGTAATGGCTGAAGCTCATGCCGAACCAGTTGTCGACTTCGATGCCGGTGTCGTGCGCCGGCGCGGGCTCGAACATTCCCACCGCCATGTAGACGAGAAAGGGCAGTAGGAAGGTGGGCCAGGGGTGACGGGCAAGCAATTCGGATTGACGACTGACGACGACTGACGACTGACCAATGGCAGGAGATTTCTCCCTATTGGCTACATCGGGCGGACCGCCGGTTTTTGCACGACTGGAATTCGGCTTGTCCAAAGCGTCGATCCTTGGTAGGAGTGTCCGCAGTAGGCACGCGGCGCATGTGCCGGCATGGCCTAGCGAAAACTCGCCAAAAGTGGTGGTTTTGCTTCGGTTTTTGCCGGCAAGGTCTGGTCAGGCGGCAGAAATTAACGAAATTGACCTAGTCTGGCCGACTGAACCAATTACTATACATAGTTCGCTCCAACGTATCAGGCCCGGCATCGCGGCAGATGCAGGGCTGCTCTGTCAGGCTCCAAAAGCCTGAGCGACGGGCGGCAATTTAATTTTGGAGACCCATCCGATGCAAAATGTGCTGTGACATAGGCCGGCGGCCTCGGCTGCCGTGCGCTTAGGCGCGCCCTTTTGCAATGGATGGTTCCGCCCGGCCTTCACGACAGCTCCCGCGAGCTGAGTGTGTTCCCCTGAGGACTCGAGTCGGATCGTTTTGTAGACAGTGAGTGTAGCCATGAACTTGAAACAACTTCGCAACATCGGCATTTCCGCGCACATCGACTCGGGTAAGACGACTCTGAGCGAGCGGATTCTGTTTTATGCCGGCCGCATCCACAAGATGGAGGACGTTCGCGGCGATGGCAGCGGTGCCACCATGGATTACATGGAGCTCGAGAAGGAGCGCGGGATCACGATCACCAGCGCGGCCACGACCGTGCAGTGGGAAGGGCACACGATCAACCTTATCGATACGCCGGGTCACGTCGACTTCACGGTCGAGGTGGAGCGGGGCCTGCGCGTGCTCGATGGCGCAGTGCTCGTGCTGTGCGCGGTGGGCGGTGTGCAGTCGCAGTCGATCACGGTGGACCGGCAGATGAAGCGCTATCACGTGCCGCGGCTGGCCTTTGTGAACAAGATGGACCGCACCGGGGCGAACCCCGAATCCGTCGTGCTGCAGCTTAAGGAGAAGCTTGGCTGCGACGCGGTGCTGATGCAGATTCCAATCGGCCGCGAAGATGAGTTCGAGGGCGTCATCGATCTGGTGACGATGAAGGCACTCTACTTCGACGGCACGAAAGGGGAGAAGGTGCGCGAGGAGGCGATTCCCGCGGCGCTCGCCAAAGAGGCAGCGGCGGCTCGCTCACACATGCTCGAAGCGCTGTCGATGTATAGCGACAAGTTGATGGAGATGCTTTTGAGCGAGGAACCGATATCCGAGGAGCTGATCCACGACATCATTCGGCACGCGGTGATTGAGCAGGAATTCACGCCGGTTTATCTGGGCACGGCGTATCGCAACAAGGGCGTGCAGCCGCTGCTGGATGCCATCACGCGATATTTGCCGTCGCCGCTGGATGCTGAGATGAAGGGCAAGGACCCGGTCGACCAGGAGAAGGCGGTGCAACTATCGCCCGACCCGAACAAGCCGTTCGTGGGCATGGCGTTCAAGATCGTCGATGACGAGTTTGGCCAGCTGACGTTCACGCGAATTTACCAGGGTCGTGTTGAAAAGGGAGGAAGCTACTTCAATCAGCGGACCGGCAAGAAAGACCGCTTCAGCCGCATCGTGAAGATGCACGCCGACAAGCGCGAGGAGGTTGACTCAGCCGAGGCGGGCGACATCGTGGCCATCATGGGCATCGACTGCGCGAGCGGCGATACCTATTCGAGCGAGCCGAAGTACTGCACGCTCGAAAACATCTTCGTTGCCAAGCCAGTGATCAAGATGTCGATCGCGCCTTTGTCGCGCGACAACGCCGACCGGCTGGGCAAGGCTCTTCAGAGGTTCCGCAAGGAAGATCCGACATTCCAGGTGATGACCGACGAGGAAACTGGCGAGACGGTGATCGCGGGCATGGGCGAGCTGCACCTGGAGATTTACGTCGAGCGGATCCGCCGCGAATATCGCGTGGAGGTCGAGGTCGGACCGCCGAAGGTGAGCTACCGCGAATCGGCCACGAAGCCGGTTGCATTCGACTACACTCATAAGAAGCAAACGGGCGGTTCCGGCCAGTACGCGCACATCGTTGGCCAGATGAGCCCGATGACTGAGGAAGATCTGGCCGAGGCGGACGGCGAGCTGCTGTTTGTCGACAACGTCGTCGGCGGTCGCATCCCCAAGAATTTCATCCCGGCAATCGAAAAAGGCTTCCGCAATATGCTGGCCAAGGGCCCGGTCGCGGGCTTCCCCGTGGTGAGCATTCGGGTTGACCTCAACGATGGCAAGCATCATGAAGTCGACAGCTCGGACATGGCGTTCATGGTCTGCGCCCAGAATTGCTTCCGCGAAACGTTCCCCAAGATGAAGCCGGTGCTGCTTGAGCCCATCATGCTGATGGAGCTGGAAGTGCCAGATGAATACCAGGGCACGGTCGTGGGCAATATCTCAGCCCGCCGCGGCATCGTTCTTTCCACCGACAAGGTGGGCGAGATCACCAAGATCATGGCCGAGGTGCCACTGGCGGAGACGTTCGGTTATTCAACGGATCTGCGCTCGATGACCAAGGGCCAAGGCACGTTCATCATGGAGCTGGCGAAGTACCGCCCGGTGCCGACGAGCATCCAGGCGGAAGTGATCGCCGAGCGGAAGGCCGAGCTGCAGCCGGCGTGATGTGGAAGCTGTTAGCCGTCGGCTATCAGCTGTTAGTCAGACGGCTCCCGGCTTCGCCGGGGGTTTTTTGTGCGCATGATGCGTCATCGCGTCGCCGCTACTATTTCATGCCGTCGCGGACCCATTGGCGGAAGACGCGAATCCACGTCGTTTCGTCCGTCTGGTGGCAACGATCGAGATGCTCGACGAGCTTTTTGGTCGAGACCATCGGCAGGGCGCTGCTTACCTCGGCAACCGCGTATTGGCCAGTCGTCTGAAGCAAATGAATCACGATGTTGCCGTCAACGTATTGCCAAATTTCTGGAAAGCCCAGTGCCGCGTAGATAGGGAATCGATCAATGACGCTCGTCGTAATATCAACTTCGACCACAAGATCAGGCGGCGGGTCCTGGTTGATATCGACAGTTCGTCCGCGTACGTTGGCTTCGTGTTGGACGTAATAGCATTCGTCCGGTTCGAGGCCGCAGTCCAATAATTGGTCCTTAAAGGTGGTTTGTCCCAAGCTCATTATTGGGATACCCAATTCTTCCGTAACCACTTCGATCATTCGACCGATTAGCTTCTTCTGACGCTCATGTTCTTGTAACGGCGACATGATTTCCATCCGGCCGTGATAGTAAGTGATCCGCAAGCGGCGGCGACCTTCGATTTCGGTGACGAGCGACTCATAAGTCGAATAGGAAACGCCCGGCAGATAGACGTGCTCTTGAAGCGGAAGGGAAGACTTAACTGGCGCAATCATCGACATATTCGCCTCATCCGGCAGTATGGCTGAGTCAAAACCATTATAAAGGCGCGCGGTGTCCGTTGAAACGGACTCACGACCTTGCATTCATCGTCTTAAAACATTCTCGGCCGGCCCAGCTTGCGGCGCAGGACGACCCATTGGCCGGTGTGCGATGACCAGTGCGAACCTACGGTCACGAAACAGTCGCCGGCGCGCTTGACAAATGGCGGCACGCGGCCGGTCACTGGTTTGTCGAGGTCGGCTTCGCTTAGCTGGTCGAGCACTTTTAGCGTGCCGGCGCGCATTTCGGCCGCCAGCTTGAGATATTCGTCCTTGGTTAGAAAATCGGCCCGGTTTTCGCTGGCAGCCGTGTCCTTGGTATGCCGTTCGGCGAAGCCATCGGGTAGCGGCGGCATGCTGCCGGGGGCAGCCGCTTCGATCAAGCGACGTTCCGCCGAGATCAGATGGCCCAGTTGCCAGGCGATGTGGTTGGCGTCCGGAGCCGGCCGCTCCAGCATCTCTTGCGGCGTGATGTCTTCAAGGTATTTGTGCATCAGGAAATCGGCAATGCCCAGCGAAGCGCGAATTGAGTCTTTGAAGTTCATGGCGATGGTGGAGTCGTGAGTAGGTGAGTAAGTGAGTAAGTTTGTGATTGTTTTACGCTTTTCGCAAGGCGGTCCGTAGATCGCTCGTAACGGAGGCCATGAGCCCGTACGATAATGCTTATGCGAGCCGTGGTTTTTGTTCAGGGCGTGTACTACCTAATCACAGGCATCTGGCCGCTCGTTAGTATGACGACGTTTGAAGCCGTGACGGGTCCGAAAACGGATGATTGGCTTGTGCAGACGGTGGGCGTGCTGGCGGCGGTGATTGGGGCAACACTCGTTGTGGGTGGCCTGCGCCGCGCGCCCAGCCGCGAAACGATCACGCTGTCGGTGTTGAGCATTCTTGGTTTTGCGGCGGTTGATATTGTGTTCGTTTTGCGCGGCACGATCGGCGCCATCTACTTAGCCGATGCGGTGATTCAAGCGCTGCTTTTGATTGGCCTGGGAATTCGCCACCTGCGCCGCCGATCCCAGCCGATTTCGGGCTAGCACGATTTCCGCCCGGCAAATGGCATTGCCAGGAATCGGTTCCATTGTCAGGATTCGCCGAACTTTCGCCCCCGTCTCATGGAGGAGATCAAACATGAAAACGCCGTTTGCCTTTGCCATTCTCGCCGCAGTTGCGCTATGCCTATTCGCGATCGAACGAACCACGGCTTCTCCGCCGGCCGCGCCGCCCGCCGTGCCGTGCAAGGAGTGCTGCGAGGGTTCGTGCTGTAAGGAAAAGGCCAAGGCCGTGGCCGCGACTGCGGCCACACCGTGCGCGAGTGGGCAATGTGCGAGCGGGGAATGCGCCAATGGCCAATGTGCCAGTGGCCAATGTGCCAGCGGCCAATGTGCGAGCGGCCAATGCGCGAGCGGCCAATGCACGACCGGCCAATGCACGAGTGGCCAATGCACGAGTGGCCAATGCACGAGTGGCCAATGCACGAGCGGCCAATGCGCGAGCGGCGAATGCGATTGTAGCGGTAAGAAGCAAGCTGCGGTGGATTCTTACTTTACGCTGCCGTTGCCACCGGCCGCGCCGTCGCCGATTTCCATCGCAGCATTCCCGCAACCGTGCCCGAGCACAAACTGCGATCATTCGGCTTGTTCGGGCATTGCTGCTGCAACGGCGCCCGGAACGACATGCACGGAGCAAAAGACCGTGATCTATTCGGCCATGCCGCTGGGCGTGCCGTCGCCATTTGCGAAGGACGCGGAGTTCGCGAATCCAAATCGCATTGTTATCGCCGGGCAACCGTATTCCTTTAACATTCCGCTTCCGCAGCCGCCGGCGCCGATTGCACCGCCGTCGTACGATGTGATTACGGAGCACCGACTGGCTTATGCGCCGGTGACGCCTGCCTCGCATTCGGCCCCACAGGCTATCACGTCGACGCAGGTTCTCTACAACATTCAAATCATTGAGGACAGCGAAGGCTGCCTCACCGAATATGAATCGTTCCGCGATGGCGACTGCATCATGTTCGCCGACAGCGACACGCTGCTGCCGGCGCTGCGCATCTTGCAAAAACATGAGCTGGTTCAAGGCCTTTCGTCTCCGAAGCTCATCTGCACGACGGGGCGCCGGGCTCAGTTCAACGTCGGCGGCGAAGTGCCGCGCGGCGAGAGCACGGCGTGGGAGGGCGTCAAGCTCGAACTTGAAGCGGAGCAACATGAGAATGGCCTAAAAGTCGACTTGGCGGTCCACACACGCCATGAAGATCGCACGTGTGATGTTCGGACCGCCGTGGTCGTCGAATGCGGCAAGTCCGTCATCTTGAAATCGCAAGGGACGCCGGGCGCCGGCGACACGGAATGCGCTCAGCCGGCCATTTATGTGGTGGTCACGCCGGAAGTGATTCGGCAGTAAAATCACCAGGTGACCCCCTCCCCGGCCCTCCCCCCGAGGAGGAGGGAGTGTTGCAACTGTTTCACTCGGCCGCGAGGTTTACCCGGATTAATTCGCCGTCGTTGCAACACTCCCTCCTCCTCGGGGGGAGGGCCGGGGAGG
>DATFGJ010000297.1:0-4121 GCA_035249585.1 Lacipirellulaceae bacterium | reverse complement strand
GTCTGAGAATTACCAATAGAAACGACTGTAGCCGGCCTCACAGGGCCGGCTACATGCCGTCTGGAAACTGCTCTAGTCGGCCGGCGTCGGCGCGACTTCGTAATCCGCCGGTGCGGGCGCGGTGTGCGGATCGCCATGGATTCCTTTCACGCCAACGGTGTGCATCAAGTGGTGCAGCGTCGACTCGATCAGGTCCAACTTGGCCCGCGCACCGGACTGTCCGATCTGACGAACACTCCGGCGGCTCCAGCCTTGGACATCGTCCTGGACGTGGTGGAACAGCCCGTCGAGCTGATCCAGGCGACGCGCCACTTCGGCACGGTCGCCTTGGTGCTCCTTGTCGTGAATGTACTTGGCCGTTTCCAGGATTTCGTACGCTTCGCGATAGGTCCGGTTGAAGCGGCGGTTATGCCGGTAGTTGTAGTGCAAGTCCAAGCACAGATCGTTCGCAAGCCGTTCCAGGCGAGCTGTCAGGTCGTCTATGCGCGCGTAGCTGCCAAACTTGATCGCAACCGGCCTGGCCGGGACACGCGCGCCGCCATCAGTGACGCGCGGCTGCGGGGCGTAGTAGTAGTTGCCATCATCCCAGTAATAGCTGCCGTCCCAATGGCGGTCGTAATGCGGCACTACATGGTGCCAATCGGAGTGGTGATGTTCGTGGCCGTAATACTCATGGTGATCGAAATGGGGATCGTGATCGTGATAACGTCCACCACCGACGTGGATCCCGAATCCAAACTGCGCGCTGGCAACAGCGGCCGGCCAAAGCGCCCCGAAAACGACAACCGCGATGATTCGCAAAGATTTGAGCATTTGAATGTTCCCCCGGTCGGTCCCCTACTGCCGAAGAGACCTGGATGCTTTTCCGATAGTTAATCGATTTCCCGCTCGGCAGGCGGGACCCGCTTCGTCGAGCGCAAGTCGATGCGCGCTGCAGCTCGCCAAAACGCAGCCGCCAACATTCGACGGCCCCATTAATCAAAGTATGCGTCTAAATCCAACGCGCGGACGGACACGAGCGCACGAAGCCGGGTATAGCGATGATGCCGGTTCTATGGTCCGCCCAACCCTCAACCTGCTAGTTGCCAAAACGCACGCCGGGGAAAAATCGGCTGGCGCAACCGCACCGTGTCAGGGACCTGCGCCAAACGTCGTGCGGGTCGCCGCGGCCGTAGAAACAAGGCGGCAAATGACGGTCAATGAAGAAGGTAGGGGCGTAGTTTTTAAACCCTCGCATCGGCTTGGATGGCCCGTCCAAGCACGGATCAAGCGTGGTCACCGGAGCACTGCTATAATGCGGACCGCCGCTGTTTTCCTCACAGGTGACGCGCATGAGCGATGTCACGCAAATAATGTCACTAATTGAGGCTGGAGACCGAACGGGGGCCGAGCAGCTCTTGCCGGTCGTGTATGATGAGCTTCGCAAACTGGCAGCGGCCCGGCTTTCTCATGAAAAGCCCGGGCAGACGCTGACTCCCACGGCGCTGGTGCACGAAGCCTGGCTTCGATTGGTCGGCCCCGACAAGCAGCGTACGTGGGCTGGTCGCTCGCACTTTTTCGCCGCCGCCGCCGAGGCCATGCGGCGCATCCTCGTCGATAAAGCGCGTCAAAAGCAGACGCGCAAGCACGGCGGCGGCTGGGACCGCGTTGCCGCTGTGCCCGATGAATTTCCGGTCAAAATCCAGCGCGACCCTCTTGAGATTCTGGCAGTCCACGAGGCCCTGGAGCGACTGGCCGATCGCTCCTCCCGCACGGCCGAATTGGTCAAGCTGCGATACTTTTTAGGCTGCACGCTGAGAGAAGCCGCTGCCATCCTCGGCATCTCCGCTTCCACGGCTGAAGAGGAATGGACGTTTGCCCGCGCTTGGCTGCGGCGGGAATGGCTCCGCGACGAAAAAAATTTCCAGTAGCGAGAAAAGCGACCGGGGGTTTTGTACCAAATCTCGCACTGTAGTCTGGAGGGGGGAACATGACCGGTGGGCAAACACTCTCGGAGCGCGAACTTTTCCGGATCGCTTTGGCGCTGCTGCACGACGAGCGCCCCGATTTCCTGGCTGCCGCCTGCGGCGACAATGCGGCCCTTCGCTACGAGATCGAATCGCTGCTTAAAGCACATGAGACGTCCACCAGCTTCATGGAGACGCCTGCGCTCGAGTTGTCAGCCGACGCCGGCTTTGGCTCGAATTACCCGCAGCTGGATGAACAAGCGGGCACGGTCATCGGCCCGTACAAACTGCTTCAAAAAATTGGCGAAGGCGGCATGGGCGTCGTGTTCATGGCTGAGCAGCAGCGGCCAGTCCGCCGCCAGGTCGCATTGAAGGTCATTAAGCCCGGCATGGACACGCGCCAGGTGATCGCCCGCTTCGAGGCCGAGCGACAAGCGCTGGCCCTGATGGATCACCCCAATATCGCCAAAGTCTTTGATGCCGGCACAACGGAAAACGGCCGGCCCTACTTCGTCCTTGAACTTGTCAAGGGCGTGCCAATCATCGACTACTGCGACCAGGAGCAACTGCCGCTGCGTGAGCGGCTGCAGCTGCTGATCAATGTCTGCCAGGCCGTTCAACACGCCCATCAGAAGGGAATTATCCACCGCGACCTCAAGCCGTCGAACGTACTCGTGGCGGAATACGACGGCCGGCCTGTGCCAAAGATTATCGACTTCGGCGTGGCCAAAGCGATCGGCCAGCGGCTCACCGAGCAAACGCTGTTCACGCAGTTCGGCCAGATCATCGGCACGTTCGAATACATGAGCCCCGAGCAGGCGCGGTTCAACCAACTCGATGTCGATACGCGCAGCGACACCTACTCGCTCGGCGTGCTGCTGTATGAGCTATTGGCCGGCAGTACGCCGTTCGAGAAGCAGCGCCGCGCGACGGCGTCGTTCGACGAGATTGTGCGGATCATTTGCGAGGAAGAGCCTCCGCCGCCCAGCACGCGACTCGGCTCCAGCGGCGCCTTGCCGGCCATTGCCGCGCGCCGCAGCAGCGACCCAGTGCGGCTCGACCGGCTGGTCCGCGGCGAGCTCGATTGGATCGTCATGAAAGCGCTCGACAAGGACCGCAGCCGGCGCTATCAAACGGCCGGCGCGCTGGCGCGCGAGCTGCAGCATTATCTCGATGATGAGCCGGTCGAAGCCTGCCCGCCGTCGGCCATGTATCGGCTGCAGAAACTCGCCCGCCGCAACAAAGCCGCCCTGCTTACCGTCGTGCTTGTCGCAGCGGCACTCATCGTGGGCACCGTGGCCAGCGTTTCACAGGCCATTCGCGCGACTCAGGCCGAGTCGTTGGCCACTGCTCGCCTAAACCAGGCGACCGAAGCACGAGCCCACGCCGAAGCGAATGCCGACAAAGCCCGTCAGGCCGTAGACAACATGTACACGCAGGTCGCCGAGAAGTGGCTGGCCCATCAGCCGCAGATGGAGCCGGTTCAGCGCGAGTTCCTGGAGAAAGCTCTTGCGTTCTACACTGACTTCGCCAAAGAGGGCGGCGACGATCCATCCGTCCGCTTCGAAACGGCCCGCGCGTATCGCCGCATCGCCGAAATCAAGCACCGCCTCGGCCAACCCGTGCAGGCGGAAGATGCTTTCCGCCAAGCAGTCGACCACACACAGACGCTCGTCGATCAGTTCCCGACCAAGTCGGTATACCGCGCCGAGCTGGCCGGCACACTTCATAAGTTCGGAGTGCTGCTGGGCGACACGGGCCGGTACCTCGATGAGGAGAAAATCCACCGCCGCGCGCTTGCTCTCGAAGAGCAATTAACAGCCGAGCACCCTACCAACGGCCGCTATCGCCGCGACATAGGGCGAGGCCAGTGGTTCCTCGCTGAAGTGTTGGCCTCGCTTCATCGCCGACCAGAAGCGGAGCAAGCCTATCGCTCCGCGCTGGCGATTCAGCGCTCGCTCGTCGCCGAGTCTCCTGCAGGCGAAGAGCACCGGCAGTATCTCGCCGATACTCAATTGGGTCTCGGTAAAGTGCTTCGTCACATAGGTCAGACCGAAGAGTACCAGACCGTATTCGCCGAAGCCACTGCTCTGTTCGAACAACTAGCCGATGAATTTCCCAACCGGCCCGGCTATCGTAATCAACTGGCGAACACCTATTATTGGCGATCACGAG
>DATFGJ010000296.1:0-2393 GCA_035249585.1 Lacipirellulaceae bacterium | reverse complement strand
TGCGAGTCTCTCGCAGTCTTCGGCGCAGCGGTCGCAAACTTCGGCGCAGACCGCGCACGCGCGGCTATGCAGCACGGAGTTGCGCAGCATGAAATTAGCCGCGGTTTGGCAGATCTCGACGCAGTCAAGCAGCAAGGTAATGTGCTCGGCTTGTGCATGATCGCCGCCCTTGTCTAAACAATGAGACAGGGTTTGTAAGCAAATGTCGTGGCAATCGGTCATGATCTGTACGTTGCGATCTGGATGGTGGGCCATAATGCTCCTCCTTTGTTTTATGGAGGAATTAGGGCAATAATTGTGCCCGCCGCTGGTGTGGTGTCTCAGAAATTCGCAACATAATTCGATCGTCATTCCGGCAACCCCGGCGTGGGCGACCCGGAATTCAGGAAAAGGGTCTGGATACCGGCTTCCGCCGGTATGACGGCTAGGAGACGAACGATTTATTCAACGAACTTCAAGGACAGGTCGCTCGCTCTCTTCCTGTAATTGTTCAGTAGGCCTTGCGTCAGCTAAGCTGAGATACAGAATCAGAAATGGAGACTAGGATGGCTACCGATCCCATTTGCGGCATGACCGTGGATCCAAAGAGCGCTGCCGGGACGCACGAGCATAACGGCCAGACGTATTACTTTTGCAGCCAGCACTGCGTTACGCAGTTCAAGAAAGACCCGGAGCGGTTCGTGAAACCCGCCACGTCCGCACATGCTGCCGCCGTCGAGCAATCCCGAGGGCAAAATGAATCCGTCATCGATCCTGTCTGCGGCATGACTGTGGATCCGGCCCGCACTGCGGGGAAACAAAAGCATGGGGACGAGACCTATTACTTTTGCAGCCGGCGATGCATGGTGAAATTCATCGCAGATCCGGACACGTTTCTCAAAGAACCGCGCCAGCGTGACGCTCATGTGCACGGTGCACCAGCGCGCCCGGTAGATCATCCGGCGGAAACTCCCCAGCCGGCCGACCAGCATCACGACGCGCCGGTGTATGTCTGCCCGATGGATCCCGAGGTGCGCGAGTCCAAACCCGGCGCCTGTCCGAAGTGCGGCATGGCGCTCGAGCCGGAAACACTTGCCGCGCCGGCAACACGCACCGAATACGTCTGCCCAATGCACCCCGAGATTATCCGGCCGGAGCCTGGCTCCTGCCCGATCTGCGGGATGGCTCTGGAACCGCGGACGGTTACTCTGGAGGATGCGCCGAATCCCGAGCTGATCGACATGACCCGGCGTTTCTGGATCAGCGCAGCTCTTTCCCTTCCGCTCTTCATCCTGGCGATGTCTGACATGATTCCCGGCGAACCTCTGCAGCATTTAGCCTCTCCGCGTTTGCTCACATGGATTCAGTTCGCGCTCGCCACGCCGGTGGTGCTCTGGGGCGGTTGGCCTTTCTTCGTGCGCGGCTGGCAATCCATCGCAAATCGCAGCCTTAACATGTTCACCCTGATCGCCATAGGCGTGGGCACCGCATATGTGTACAGCTTCGTGGCGACGCTGTTTCCTAATGTTTTCCCCGAATCATTCTATGGGCACAGCGGTACGGTTGCGGTTTATTTCGAAGCCGCGGCAATCATCACCGCACTAGTGTTATTGGGCCAGGTGCTGGAATTACGCGCCCGTAGCCAAACCAGCAGCGCGATTAAAGCGCTTCTCGGCCTGTCGCCGAAGAGCGCCCGATTGATGCACCCCGACGGCAGCGAAGAAGACGTGCCGTTGGACCGAGTTCAGGCCGGCGACCGTTTGCGCATCCGGCCCGGCGAAAAAGTTCCGGTCGACGGCGTCGTCCTCGAGGGCGCAACCTCGATCGATGAATCGATGGTCACCGGCGAATCGATTCCGATCGAAAAATCCAAGGGCAGCAAAGTGACGGGCGGCACGGTCAACGCCACCGGCAGCGTCGTCATGCAGGCGCAACGAGTGGGCAGCGAAACTCTGCTGGCGCAGATCGTACGCATGGTCAGCGAAGCCCAGCGCACCCGCGCGCCGATACAACGCCTGGCGGATACCGTCTCCGCGTATTTCGTTTTTGCCGTCATCGTCGTTGCCGTGTTGACATTCGTTGTCTGGGCGCTCTTCGGGCCGGAGCCGCGGATGGCCTACGCCATCGTCAACGCTGTCGCCGTGCTCATCATCGCCTGCCCGTGCGCTTTAGGACTGGCTACGCCGATGTCGATCATGGTCGGTGTAGGCCGCGGCGCGACCGAAGGCGTCTTGATCAAAAATGCCGAAGCTCTGGAGGTCTTGGAAAAGGTCGACACCTTGGTTGTCGATAAGACCGGCACATTGACTGAAGGAAAACCGCAGCTCTCGGAAGTTGTCACTGTTGCCGGCACGGACCGTAAAGAGATCCTGCGCCTGGCCGCGAGTATCGAGCGCGCCAGCGAGCAGCCCCTC
>DATFGJ010000295.1:0-11712 GCA_035249585.1 Lacipirellulaceae bacterium | reverse complement strand
AAGGGCTATAACATGGCCGGCTGGCGCATCGGCTTCTGCGCCGGAAACCGCGAAATGATCCGAGCGCTGGCCACCATCAAAGGTTATTACGACTATGGCATGTTCCAGGCGATCCAGATTGCAGCGATCATGGCACTGCGCCACGGGGACGCCGGGATGGATCATCAGGCTGCGATTTATCAAGGCCGCCGCGACGCGCTCTGCGAAAGCCTGGAGCGCATCGGCTGGCCGCTTACGCCACCCAAGGCGAGCATGTTCTGCTGGGTGCCGATCCCTGAGCCATGGCGCTCGCGAATGAGCACGATGGATTTCGGCATGCTGCTCTTGGAGAAGGGCAATGTCGCTGTCAGCCCGGGCAGCGGCTTCGGCCCCGCCGGTGAAGGTTTTTTGCGAATGTCACTGGTCGAAAACGAAGCCCGATTGCGGCAGGCCGCCCGTCAGATCAAAAACTGCCTGCGGGAAGCGGAATCGCACGTCGGTACCGGCGATGCTTCATCCAGCGTCGCCCCGCCGCCAAGTGCCGTCGCGACACAGGCCTAGCCGCGCGTCGCGCCATGCTACGGCTTCTCGGACGATGCGATGTTTCCCCTAATCAGGGCCGAAATGGCAGCGTCACAGCCACGGAACCCTTCATCCGTGCCGACGTTCGTGGCCGCCAGGTACGCCGTGCCTTTTTCCGGCGCCAGCCAGATGACGGCAAACCACATTGTGTTGCTGCCCGCGTGCGTCAGCGCGCGGCCTCCGGCCCATTCCCTGTCTGTGACGGTCCAACCAAATGCGTAATCCTCGTCGGCCAGCGGCTCGTGCAATTTGTCAATCGCAGCGGCGGAAAGTATTGGTTTCTCTTCCGTCGAGCGCGGCAAATGCAACGCGGCGTATTTCGCCCAATCCGCGATCGAACAATGCACCGTGCCGGCCGGCCCGATCACGGCCGGATTGTCCGCCTCCGGCCGGCCGGGAGGCATGGGCTTCCATGTTGCGCCGCTCACGAGATGGCCTAGCGGCTGGCTGCTGACAGCGTCCGCCTTGCCCGGCGGACCAAACCCGGCGGTCGACATGCCCAGCGGCCTGAATAAATGCTCCCGCATTAAAGCTTCCCATGTCTTGCGCATTACCCGCTCGCACATAGCGCCAGCCACCGTGTACCCCGCGTTTGAGTATTGAAACTTCGTGCCCGGCTGTGCCGACGGTTCCTGCGCCAGCACAAGCTCGACGAACTTCCGCCGCTGTTGGAGCATCGGGCCCGTGAGGCCCCAGACCTTTGGCCATATCACGCGATCAGGCGCTCTGTCTTCCGGCAACCCGGAGCGATGCGTCAGCAGTTGATGCAGCGTTACGGCGTGATACTCGCGCCCGATCTTGTCCGTTTGATCGGACAAAATCTCGCCAATCGTGCTTTCCCATTGCAGCTTGCCCTGCTCGACGAGGATTGCACACAGCGTCGCGGTCATCGATTTCGTACACGACCCGATATGAAACCGATCGTTGATGGTGACTTGCTCTTTGCCGCTGGCCCTGCGGACGCCCACTGCACCCAAGGCAATCGTCCGGCCGTCTCGAACCATCGCTGCAGCTAGCGCGGGCAGCTTATATTCCCGGCGAATTGGTTCCAAAAGATCCGATACATTGCGGGCACCGTCCAGGTCATCATTTGCAGCGGGCGACGACGTCTCGGCCGCCGCCGCGTGGGCCGGATCCTCCAACTGGCTGAATTGGAAAAAACCATAAATGGCGTTGCTTAGCCAAGCGATCAAGAGCGCCCCCACAACGATTCCTGCAAACTTGAGCATCGCTTGTTCCTCCGTTCTGAGATCTGAGTTTGCCTTCACAAGATCGTGGTCCCGTGTCGTGTTCGACGACGCTTCACGTTCCGCGCCGTTTTCATCCTCAGACTGAGCGAGACTATTACGGAGCGCAATCAATTCATCGCGCCGCGGCGCAAGGCACGTACGAACCGCGCGTAGATTAAGCCAATAAACGCCGAAGAAAATCAGTACGCAAATTAAGATTGGACCGTGCGGCCATGAACCGGCCGCAAAGCCAAAGCACGTGAACACAAACAAGCAACTGGCGGCAATTGGCCCGACATACCACCAGGCCACGTTTCTCAAGAGCCAAATCTGGTGATTCACGTCGCGCAGCGAGCCGTCGATCAATGACATGAGGGATGTATCTGGCCCAGCGGCGCGCCTGCGCTGCCACAGCCGATCGACTATCAAAAAACCGGCGACCCACACGCAAGCGGCCACGCATGTCCACCACGGCCAGCCGCCCGGCTCCATCGCCTCCTTGCCAAAAAAGACGACCAGTACAAGCGCCACGGCCACTTCACGAAAATCACGCCAAAAGATCGTCGTGCGGAAACTGCGCTGATTCCGCCGCAGCTCGCGCAGTAACATGTCCGCGTCGATCTCGACCCGCGGGCCGATCTTCTGCGTTTGCCAGACCCGTTGCAGCTCGTCAAGCGACATGACTTGGCTCCTTCACGGTCTCGGCTAGTTGTTTCTTGATGCGGCTCAGGCGCACGCCGACGTTTGTTTCCGAAATGCCGATAACGTCGGCGATTTCGCGGTAAGTGAACCCGTCTAGATAGAGCAGCACGAGCGCTCGATTCGCCGGCGGCAAACGGCGAATGGCCGCGTACATTCGATCCACCGTCTCGCGATCGATTGCATCGCTCGGATTGGCCGGATGCGTCTCCGCCACGAGCGCTAGCGACAATGCTTCACGGAGTGGACGATGTTTGCTCTCTTGCCGTTTCCAAGTCAACGCCGTGTTCAGCGCCACCTTGTAAAGCCAGGTCGTCGGTTTTGATTCTTCCCGGAAATTTGGCAGCGACATCCAGACTTGCAACAAAATTTCTTGAAACAGGTCATCGGACGAAGCCGGTTCCTCCGCAAACGACCTGACGACTTTAAGCAATAGCCCAGTATGCTCCGTGAGCCACTGCCGAAACCGTGTTTCCCGGACGTCACTCGGCACCTAGCGTTTCCCTTTACCAGATTAGTGACCAAGCCGGCCGCCCTATTACAGGTTTCGTAGAGAATTCTTTGAATTGCAGCGTCCAAAGGCGCGAAGCTGCTGCGATCAAGTCATCAGCCCGCGTCGCCCACCAGCGGCACGAAGCCAAAACTGCCCAAGTTGTCCCGATCCCACGTATCGCCGCGGCGCGTAAGGCGGATCATCTGCTGATGGGCCGGCGGCCCGATTGGAATCACCAATCTGCCGCCGTCAGTGAGTTGCTGCCCGTAAGCCTCGGGCAGGACCTCGGCCCCGGCGGTGCAAATAATGGCGTCGAACGGCGCGTCCGATGGCAAGCCCTGCGTGCCATCATCTAAATACACACGCACATTGTCATAACCGAGCCGAGCCAATCGATCGCGCGCCGCATGGAACAACTCCTCGATGCGCTCGATCGTATGCACCTCGCGCGTGAGCAACGACAGCACGGCGGCTCCGTATCCAGAGCCGGTGCCGATTTCCAGCACCTTGTCGTTCGCGGTAAGCAGCGCCTCCTGGCACATGAAGGCCACGGTGTATGGCTGCGAGATCGTTTGCTCAAGGCCGATCGGCAGCGCCCGGTCGTCGTAGGCGAGGTCCACCAGTTCGGGCGGCACAAATTCTTCGCGCGGAACCCATTCCATCGCTTCCAACACTCGCGGGTCGTGTATGCCGCGGCGCTCGAGCTGATGAAGGACCATGTTATGCCGCGCGAGATCAAAACTCATGCCTGAATTGTAGTCGCGTGGGCCGCATGCCGACCAGAAAAGTCCGGCGGAAACCCCATAGTCAACGTCAGCACGTGGAGTTCCTTGATTCACCATCCCAACAGTAGGCCGACTATCGCGATCGCGGTCGGCACGAAGGACACCAGAAGTGCCGTAACTGAAAACTTTTTTGGCCAGCCTTTGAAGTGATACGTTCCGCTCACTGCGATTATGGCAACGATCGTTCCTAGAATCGGCGCCAAACAAAGAAGCAGCGCAGTTATCGCAAGAAACTTAAAAACGAATGACGGCGAGTACGATAAGAATTCATCAATTTGCAGGCCCTGCATTCGCTCTAGGTCGTCCAGCCCCAGTCGAGTCCTTAGCTTGAGGCCGCAATCATCACATGCAACATACGTGTTACGCACAGTGCCAAGCGGTAAGAAATAAAGCAGCATAAAGGTGTCGACGAACTGGCATGCCTTACCTTGAGACACCTTGCGGCATTTGGGGCAAGAGAATTGAATCGACGCGCCCGGAATGATCTGACGTCGAATGGTGTAAGACATTCGAGTTTTTCAATGGAGACAGGCACCTTAGAAATAGAGCGGTTCCAGGTGACCCAGCGTCCGCGGCACGAGCGCTAGCCAGTTACGGCGGCTCCGAAATGCTGATATTCCGCTGAAGTCGGGGTGACAGGATTCGAACCTGCGACTTCTTGGTCCCAAACCAAGCGCTCTAGCCAGGCTGAGCTACACCCCGCTTGAAATACGTAGACAACGGCAACCTCTCAGGAGGTTCGTCGCAGAGTCTATCGTATCCGTCGAGAGACGAACGGGCAACGACGATTGACAGTAGCCGCAGCCCAAAGCTATCGGGCCTTCCGCTCAGGCTGGTACGCGAACTCGCGGATTATCGAATCCGCCCTGGATTATGGCGGCCCGTTCCAGGGCTGCGTCCAGATGCGGCTGCAAATTCTTAAGGCCAACAAGCGTCATCAGTTTCGAACGGCGCATCAGCTCCATCGGTTGTGGCTGAGCCCCGCAGATCACGAGCGATCTTCCCGAGTCGCGCAGCCGAGTTGCAAGTGACTCCAACGCATGGATCCCCGTTCCGTCGATGGCGGACATGTAAGTCACTTTGAGCACGACGATCGGTCCAAATTTATTGAGGTCGCGAGTCGCTTCCTCGAGCTTGTCCGTGGCGCCGAACAGAAATGGCCCGCGAATGCGAATGACCGAGCAATACGCTGGAATGTACTTGTCGGTAATCACTCGCGGCTCGCCGTCGCCCAATGTATCGTCGGTCACCGAGCCCACCGTCGTTGTCGTCGATACGTTGTGGATATACAGAAGCGCGGCGAGCACCATGCCGACCTCAACGGCGACGGTCAGATCGGCGAAGACAGTAAGTGCAAAAGTGCCAGCCCACACGAGCCGGTCGGCCCCGGGCAGTCGCAAGATGGAGGGAATCTCACGCCACTCGCCCATGCGATAGGCGACCACCATCAATATTCCCGCTAGTGCCGGCAGTGGAATATAGCGCGCGAGCGGCGCGGCGGCGAGAACAATCGCCAGCAATGTAAGAGCGTGAACCAGCCCCGAGATCGGCGAGGTTGCGCCGGAGCGGATATTGGTAGCCGTGCGCGCGATCGCACCGGTCACGGGAATTCCCCCGAACAACGGCACGGCCAGGTTCGCCACTCCCTGTGCAAGCAACTCCGCGTCGGGTTTATGCCTGTCGCCGCTCATGTTGTCGGCGACAACGGCTGAGAGCAAGCTCTCGATGGCAGCCAGCATTGCCACCGTCAGCGCGGAGGGCAAAAGAGGAACAAACAGGTCGGCGCGAAACTCTGGTAACGAGATTCGAGGCATGCCGGTCGGTATGCCGCCGAATTTTGTACCGATTGTTTCCACCGGCCACGCGATTAGGCAGCAAGCAACTGTTGCGGCCAGCAAAGCGACAATCGAACCGGGTATTTTTTTGGTAAGCCGCGGCCAAAGCAGGACGACGGCGACCGTCGCGGCGGCAACCGTGACGGCCGGAATGCTGATCGTTTCCACCCTTCCAACGAGCGCCAAAATTCGCGGCAAGAACTCGCTTGGCACCCGATCGATTGACAGGCCCAACAGGTCTTTGATCTGAGTCGATGCGATCAGCACCGCGATGCCATTCGTAAAGCCAATGGTCACCGATCGCGGAATAAATCGGACGGCCGAGCCGAGGCCTGTAAGACCCATGAGTACGAGCATCACGCCGGCCATGGCAGTACACATCAAGAGGCCGGGCACGCCAAATTTGGCAACGATTCCCGCCACAATGACGACGAAAGCGCCGGTCGGACCGGCAATCTGGCAGCGCGAACCGCCAAGTGCGGCAACAAGAAAACCGCCGATGATTGCCGTGTAAATGCCGGCCTCCGGCGTCACGCCGGAAGATATCGCAAACGCCATCGCCAGTGGCAACGCCACCAGTCCCACAGTGATGCCGGCGATCAGATCCGCAGTGAAACGCTGTCGCGAGTAGTCGGGCAGCGTTTCCCAGAGTTTGGACACTAAGCGGTGCCCGCGAATAGTATTCATATCTCGAGATTCAACCTTCGCCTCGCCTGATTATCCGACTTGGTGGTGCGGCATCTTAGAGGACGAAAGCAGCTGCCGCAACCTCGCAAATTCTTCCTGGTTCTTGAAGTGAACCGTGATGCGGCCACGGCCTTTGGCGGTTTGCGTCAGCTCGACTTTGGTGCCCAACGCGGTGCTCAGCTCGTCAGCCAAAAAAGCGATCTGCTCGTTCCGCGGCTTGGCCACCGGTCGGGAATTGCCTTCGGCGTCGACGATTCGCAGGTCGCTGCCATCCATCGCGCGAACGAGGTCTTGCACGCCTTGTTCCGTCGCTCGAACCGACAAGCCTTCCTTCTTGATGCGCATTGCGAAGTCGATCTGCTCCTGCTCATCGCCCAGCGGCAACAGCGCGCGGGCGTGACCTTGCGAAATGTCGCCCTGCTGCACCATTCGCTTCACCTCATCCGGCAATTCGAGCAAGCGGATGAGATTGGCCACCGTGGAGCGGTCGATCTGCACGCGCGCGGCGAGCTCTTCCTGCGTGCATTGATACTGCTCGATGTATCGTTGGAACGATTCGGCCTTTTCAATTGCGTTGAGATCCTTTCGCTGGACGTTTTCGACGATGGCCAGCTCGGCCATCTGGCGGTCGTCCACCTCCCGGATTTGCACGGGTACCTGACGCCAATCGGCTGCCTGGGCCGCGCGAAGCCGGCGCTCGCCGGCGACCAATTCAAAGCGCTCGCCTGTGCGGCGAACGACGAGCGGCTGCAGGATGCCGTGAGTGCGGATGCTGTCCGCCAGGTCGGCAATCTCGGTCTCGCCGAACGTCTGGCGCGGCTGGTACGGATTGCGCTCGATCGCTTCGCAATCGAGCCAGATCTGGCCGTGCTCGTCGCGCGTAATCCGCGCGTCGTCGGCCGGCATGCCCACGCTGACGTGGGCATGGCACTCTGCGTCACTAAGCTCACTCGATGCAGCTTTTGTCGTTTCGCTCGCGTCCTCCCACGAACGACCCAGCAGAGCTTCCAATCCACGTCCCAGACGTCGCTCTTTCGACACGGCCAAATCCTCCCTGATGTGCGGCGAGTGTCCGCACTCGCCCCCGTCGACGCCGGCAGCATCCTTGCCGACCGGCATTGGTGGCAGCATCGACAGCAGTCGTGAAAGAGTGTGCGATGCGCCGCCGATTTGTCATCGACTAATTCGGGGGGCGAGTCCTATCGAAAGAAAATCGGCGTGCACAATTTGCTTGTCCGACCTGCATTTCGCCGCTCGTTCGAGTCTCCTGCCGACCGTCGGAGCATTCAATCGCTAGCAATACGGCATGCACGTTACAATGAATTCGTTGTTCGTTTCCTTGATTGGAATCCTTGCAAAAAACTCGGATGTCGACAGCAAGTGCTCCAGAATGTTCCGAAGTCTTGCCGTCTGAGCCGCCGGGCGCCGCAAGAATCGACTTGGCGCGGGCGGTGCACCAGGACCTCACAAGCTACAGCGGACCGGGCATCGTTTTCGGCATTATGCTCTCAGGCGGGGCTTATCCGATCATCCTCGCGGCAATTTATTTAATCGCGGCATTGGTTTTCGTGACGTGGAGTCTGACAACAGGGTATCCACCCGGCATTGGTGCGGCCGAGCTTGTAGCAGTTCTTGTCTACGTAATTACTGGCGGCGCGTTTTGCGCTTTCGTTGGCGTGATTTGGGCCGCGATCGCGTCGGCGTTGACCATGCCCGTCGTGTATTTGTTTCTGAAGTCGCTGAAGATTCGTGGAAGCCTCGTTGGATTGGGCGCCGCGTGCGGCGGCCTCGTAGGCTTCGTTGCCTTGCTGCCGATGCTGTTGAGCCTGCCCTGGACGGTCGGTTTTGACGAGGCGGGAGTAATCGCGCTGATCCTTGCGCTCGGTCCGGGGCTCACGACGATTCTCGGGCAGATCGGCGGCGCCTGGGGCGGACGGCGGGCTGCATACTTTTGCGGGCTGGACACTGCGAAGGCAATGGCGGCCGATTCGCCCGAGCTGTTGTCCGTGACGGGTTGGCATGCTCCCGAGGAGATACCCGGTTCGCCTGCCGACGAGCCGCGACTGCAATTCGGGATTCGGCACATGCTGTGGATCTTCGTCTGGCTCAGCCTGATTCTAAGCGCGATCAAGCTTTGCCGATTGCCGTTTGAGTTTGTGCTGCCGCTTCTGGCGGGCTGGTTTGCCTATCAGCTTGCGACGCTCCGTATCGGATTCTGGTTGGCGCGCCGACTGGGGCCATGGTGGGCCAAGCGCCGGCGGCGTTCCACATGAAACAATCGTCAATGTGGCCGCGAACTGCGCGTTCCACGTGGAACTACCAAGTCGCGGCTCGGCACCAAAGCACGCAACCCGCAGAGTCGTTTCACGTGAAACTGGGAATGGATGATAGCTCACTCCAAGGGATTAATGACCAGCCCGCTAAGCAGCTTCGGATAAAAGTACGTGCTCTTCGCCGGCATTCGCTCGCCCTGGCTGCTGATGGCGCGGATGTGTTCGACGGTGGCCGGCATCACTAGCGCCGCCAGTTCAAATCGGCCGCCCGTGCCGGTTTGCCCCGTCGCGTCCCGGCCCGCGTCATCTCCATGGCGAAGCCCGCGAACCACTTCCTCGATATCGCGAACGTACTTCGGCGCCGTAAGGTTGGGCGCATCCAAAAGAGTCTCGATGACCAGCCGATGCAGTATGCTCACCCCAAGGCCTTGCCAATGGGCGGAATGTTCGGCGGCAACTTGCGCCATTTTTTGCTTGCCGTTCGGAGTGAGTCGGGCCAGAGTCCATTGCTCATCGGCCCCCGTGTAAAGGCCTAACGTAGTCTGGTCGCCTTCGATTTCAATCTCTTCCCACAGACCGCGTGCGCGATCCGGACCGCCGCCCGCGCGCTCGCAGCGAAAACACTCGCCCAGCCGCTCTCGCAGTTGCCCAGATGTGATTGGGGGCAGACCGCGAAACAGCCGGTGAGTGGGAAGCACGAGCATGCCCGCGTCACTCATCGAGACGAGCATCATCAGCACGTAGTTCGCCGGGTGCTCGGGCGAAAGTGCGTCACCTCGCTGAGCCGACCCGGCACCCGGCAAAACCGGCTGCCGGGTGCCCGCAGCGGCAATCTGGTCGCGCAGTGTCAATGCGGTTTCGTATCGGTGGTGGCCATCGGCGATAAACACGGGCCGCTCGCCCATGGCGCCGACGACCGCCGTGATTGTCGATACGTCAGTTACCGGCCAGATACGGTGGATGATGCCAATGTGGTCTTTCGCCTCGAGCTGTGCCACACCGGCGATTGCCGCTTCGAGAATTTGCTGGGCTTCGTTCTCGTCATCAGGATAAAGGCCAAATATCTGGCTCAGGTTCGCCCGGCAGGCGGACCAGAGTTTCAGCCGGTCGGCCTTGGCCGCGCCATGCGTCTCTTCGTGCGGGAAGATACTTCCCTCGCCGAATCGCTCAAGCCGCACGCGGCACATGAAGCCGCGCCGCGTGTATTCAGTTCCGCCGTCGCTGAACACCTGGTGATAGACGTAAATGGCCGGATCGGACTCGGTAAACAGAATCCGGTCTCGCTGCCACTGGCGAAACAACCGTGAGGCGCGTGTGTAGCGATTGTTTTGCTCCCCATCGCCCGGCTCATCCCGATTGAGAATCAGCCGCACGACATTTGACGGGTGCTTCTCGTAAAGCGTGCGCTGCAGATCCGCGTCGATCACATCATACGGCGGCGCAACCACGTTGCTCAACGAGCCGACATGGCCCAGATCGTAACGAATGCCGCGAAAGGCTTGGATGACAGGCATTGTTTCCAGGTGCCACTACTCCTGCGGCCAGTCGGATAACTCAAACTTCTTTTTGACGTTTGCCGTGTGCTCGCCGTAGTGACGCTCCATTTGCTGAAACAGTCGGCGAAGCGTCCAGCGACTGTTCGGGGCGCGTTCGTCCAAGTCCATTCCATCAAAGAGATATCCGAAGCGACGAACCAACGCGCCCACGCGCTCGATCTGCCGCGCTTCCTCGTCTCCGGACCAGTCCGCGTGGGCCGCTTCGTAGTCGGGCGGCATTTGCGCCGGATTCAAGTCGATCGGCGCGATCGCCGGATCGCGCTGCGCGAAAATCTGCGTAAAGAACGATAGTTCGCGGCCCATCATGTGCTCGGCGTTCCAGCGCGGAGTATGCGTGCCATCGGAAGGCCGAAAGTTCATTTGATTGGCGCTGAGTGGTCGGAACACGGCGGCCGACGCCCTGCTGGCCGCATCCTTGCGCTCGAACAGTTCGGCCAGCTCACCGCTCGGCTGCCAGGGCTCATAACCGAGCACGACGACGCGCGTTTTGACCTTTTTCTCAGCATTTGCCGCCGAGACGGCCACGGTATTGCCGATCGGTCGCACAATTTCAGCGCCCGACGTATTCATCGCATCAAGAAATGCGTCGACACGGTGCATGTCGAAAGCTAGTACGGGAGTTTTGAAATGAATCGGAATGACGATTCGCGGACGCACTTGGCCGACAATTTCGGCCGCCATCGCGCCATCGATTGTGGAGAAACCGCCCACGGGAAGCAGGAAAACGTCAACGCGACCAAGCGATTGAATTTGCTCGGCGGTGAGTTTTGGCTGCCCTAAATCGCCACAATGGACGATTCGCACACCATCGACGTCGATCACGAATATTGCCGTCGAGCCGCGATCCCCGCCCTGCTCCTGGTCGTGCCAGGCCGGAATTGTCGTGACGACGATTTGGTGGCCTGAGGCCTTTGATTGCGAATCCGTGATTGGCGTCACTGACGGCCGCATCGCGTTGGGCAGCCGATCCAGATCAAGCTTTTGCGCCACGACCTTACCGCTGGCATCCAGGCCGCGAACGACCACCGGCTCACCGCGCACGGCGGCGGCGTTGTTGTGATCGGCGTGTTCGTGCGTAATGAGCACCAGGTCGGCCGAAAGTTGCGGATCCTTATAGCCTACCTGCTGACCGAATGGATCAATCACGACATGCAAATTCCAATACGTCTCGATCGAGACCATCGCCTGCCCCCACCAGCGCACGGCAACCGGTTTGCCGGAATCGGCTGCCGCCATCGACGCCAAACAAAGCGCAAAAACCCATGCGCGCACAATTTGCGAAACGTATTTCATTGTGAATTCTCAAATTGGAGCGCATCAAAAAAGGCTCCAAGAATTGTTTCTGGAGCCTGTGGAAGTTGTCAAACCCCAGTGCGGCCGGAACTCACTAATACCGATAGTACTCCGGCTTATACGGCCCTTCGACCGGCACGCCGATGTAGTCGGCCTGCTGGGGGGAGAGTTTCGTGAGTCGCGCGCCCAGTTTGTCGAGGTGCAGTCGCGCCACCTCCTCATCCAGTTGCTTGGGCAGGACGTACACCTTCTTCTCGTACTGCGCGTGGTTCCTGTGCAGTTCAATCTGGGCCAGAACCTG
>DATFGJ010000294.1:0-2292 GCA_035249585.1 Lacipirellulaceae bacterium | reverse complement strand
GAGGCCACCGAATCAATCACGGTGGTCCAGTACGCCTTTTGCTGATTCAGCTGCGCCTGCGAGGGAGTCGTCTGGTTGCCGGTTGCAGCGGGGTCGAAATCGCTGATCGAAAAAAACGAGTCGAGTCCCTTCATTTCGGTTCCCACGTTCATCGCGTCGGCCTGGTGCCGCTCGGCGATCGTGGCCACTTCGTCGAGATACGTTTCGTAAAGCGGCCAGAAGGTGTTGGCCACCGTGCCGCCCGGAAGCGGCGCGAAGTTAGCGCGCCAACCGCCCGATGACGGCGGCAAATTCGACAGCTCGACAAACGGGTTCAACGTCACGCGCATGCCGAGCTGCTTGGCGCGCGACACGCCCGCTTCGACGGCCGATAGAGGCGGGTAGCCGGAATTCATAATGACCTGCCCGGTGTTGTTATCGAAGCGGCGCACCGGGCTGATGGAAACTTCCCGAAAGCCCGCGCCATACAGCGCGTTGACCGCGTTCGTCCAATTCGAACCGCTGTTGCCGCTCCAGGCGATCAGATTGAAGCCCAAGCCTGGATCGACCGCCGGCTCGTAGACGTTCGGATTTGCCCCGGCAACATCCTGACTATCGACGAAAGCGATAGCGAACAGCAGAAACGCGGCAATGTGCCGCACGAGCGCTTGATTCATGATCTCGGGGTCGCCCTCGGCTTGGGCACCTTGATCTCCAGGAACTGCCCCGACTCGGTGACTTCAACCACCAACGGAGTTTTATCTGGCAGTGCGTATTCCCTGGGGATTTGGTTGGCGAGTTTTCCTCCTTTCTCGGCGACGAGAGAAACTTTGTGTTTGCCAAGCACCAGACCGTCGGCAAACTTATAACTGGTGACATCCTTGAACGTTCCGTCCGGGCCAACCCCAACCCTCGCCGGCCGCGGGTGCATGCCATTTACTGGCGGTTCCATGGAATGAAAAAAAATTGTCATCCCGGGAACCGGGATAGGCGAGCCATCCTCGTACGTGACCTTGCCGCTCACCGGCACCGATTCGAACGGGCTGCCGCTGCCGCCACAGCCGGCCACACTAACTGAGAAGGCAACTAGCATCAAGAATTTGACGAGCGGCGCCCTTTGCATTGCAACCATTCCGTCCCTCGAACACTTCACTGCTACTGCAGTGCATACTACTGGCCAATATCGTTAATCACATGCCCGTCGTCGGGACAATTTAACCGTTGCCACGTGCCGAACACCGCCGGGTCGCAGCGCAAGCCGGCAGTCTGGGCCCCGGCGTTAATGAAGTCGGAAATGAATTGAACGCTGCCATCGCACATGGCGGCATGAATTCCCCCCGGGTGCTTGCTCCGCGCCGTCGACTGCGCGCTTACGTTCCAAGAGCTGCTGTTGAACGGCATCATGCACTCGGCTTTTAGCAGCGGCTCGCCCACTTCCTCGATGATGGCCACGTTGTCGCGAATGTCGTCGGAGCCCGGTGAACAATCGTTCGGACCCAAACCGTAATTTGCGCCGTGCTGTCCGAGAATGTTGGAGCCAATCATTTGCATGGCCCACACTCCACGTCGGTCCCTGTCGCCGCGACCCGTGCGAATCTCCGCCAGCGCTATTGTCTTGGACGTTCCGTCGGTAATTTGCGCTACCTTCATCCCGATGTCCGCGCCGCCCACGCCGCGACCACACGTCACGGGGTCGCCCGAATCCGCGTTGATCGCCGTCTTGTCCCAAACTGAATTGCTTCCATCCAGGCTGCGATTATTGAGAGGAAAACCAAGACCGAAGTTGTAGGCATAATTTCCTCGCGCCCATAAGCCGCCGCTCGCCGTGCCACCGTTGTACGGGCGGCCTCTGCCGTCGTCCGTCGGGCAAAGCATCACTTGCAGCTCCGTGTTGCGACCGGCGAAATTCGCATTGGCCTGCTTGCCGCTGGGCAACAGCGCGGCCGGAATATTATTCAGCGTGAGCGTCATCAGCCGGCCGCTCGGCTGCTTCAGCACGAGCGAATCGTACAGCGGCTGTTCTTCCATGAACCGCAACACGTCAATCGCCCAGTTGCTGTAGAGCCGCTGCCCGTCGGCCGCCGCGCGAATCCGTCCCGAATACGTGCCGGGATCATCCAGCGGCTCGGTTCGCATAGCGACCGGAAATTCCTTGTACGTGTCCACGTAATTCAGAAGTGCCAATCCAAGATTCCGCATGTTGTTCTGACACTGGCTGCGCCGCGCTGCCCCGCGCGCTGCTTGAATCGCGGGTAGCAAGAGCGCCACCAGGATGCCGATGATGGCGATGACAACGAGTAGTTCGACGAGCGT
>DATFGJ010000293.1:0-16432 GCA_035249585.1 Lacipirellulaceae bacterium | reverse complement strand
TAAGTAGGTCAGGCTTTCTAGCCTGACGCGGTTCTCGCATCAATCATATCAGGCTCGAAAGCCTGACGTACATATGCCCTACCTCTACAACACGCCAGAAGACCAGTACGCCATGCTCGCCGCCATTGGCGCGAAGTCGCTCGAGGAGCTGTTCGCGATGGTGCCGGCCGAGATGCGCTTGCGGCGGCCGCTGGCGATTCCGCCCGCCATGTCAGAGCTGGAGCTGACGCAGCATATGACGGCGCTGGCCGCGAAAAACGAGCACGCTGGCTCGAAGGTGTGCTTTCTGGGCGGCGGCAGCTACGACCACTTCATCCCTGCGGTGGTCGACGAAATCGCCGGCCGCGGTGAGTTTTATACCTCCTACACGCCCTATCAGGCCGAGGTCAGCCAAGGCAACTTGCAGGTCGTGTTTGAGTACCAGACGCTCATCACTCGGCTAACGGGCCTTGATGTCTCGAACGCCAGCCTGTACGACGGTGGCAGCGCCACCGCCGAGGCCGTGCTCATGGCCGTGAGCAGCACGAAGCGCTATAGCAAAGTGATCGTGCCGGCGAGCTTGCATCCGGAATATCGATTGACGATTGCAACCTATCTCGAGTGCCTTGGCGTTAAGCTAATAACCATCGGCACACCAGGCGGCGTGATGCGGCCGCAGGACCTCGTGGCCGCAGTTGATAACCAGACAGCTTGCATCGTCGTGCAACAGCCCAATTTTTTTGGCTGCATCGAGGACGCCGCTGCGCTGGCGACGATGGCACATGACGCCGGAGCGCTGGTTGTCGCCGCGTTCGACCCGATCAGCCTCGGGTTATTGAAGCGGCCGGGCGATTGGGGCGCGGACATCGCCGTGGCCGAGGGCCATACGCTTGGCACCCCGATGCAATACGGCGGTCCCTACCTGGGCATTATGGCCTGCCGCGAGAACCTGGTGCGCCGTATGCCGGGCCGCATCGCCGGCCAGACGATCGACCGCCGCGGGAAGCGGTGCTTCGTTCTGACGCTGCAAACTCGTGAACAGCACATCCGGCGCGAAAAAGCCACGAGCAACGTTTGCACCAATCAAGGCCTGTTCGCCCTGCGAGCGACGATCTACCTCGCCCTCTTAGGGCCGCAAGGTCTGCGCGAAACAGCCAACCTGTGCCTGCAAAAATCTCGCTACGCCGCCGAGCAGCTTTGCAAACACGATCGATTTGAATTGGCGTTCAATGTTCCGACGTTCAAAGAATTCGTCATCCGCGACCGTAAGGGCCGAGTCAAAGAGTTGCTGGCGAGTGCCCTCGACGCCGGGTTTCTCGCTGGAGTGCCATTGGAGCAATGGGATCCGAAGCTAGGCGATTGCCTCCTCATTGCGGTGACTGAAAAGCGAACAAAGCGTGAAATCGATTCACTTGTGGCGACCTTGAGCGGTTAGTCCGCAGTTGGTTGGGTTGGGGGCCCGATATGAAGGCCATATTGGATAGACTAGTCGAGCGATGGCGGATTGATGGCGTCGAAATCCCTGCACCAGTTGATCAAAGAATGATCGAAAAGTTCGAATCGGAAAACGAGGTCCGGTTTCCCGCTGACATGCGGGCTTACTTTCTGACGGTCAATGGTATGGGAACGCGAGGCGAATCCGATCAGCACTTCTTCTGTTTCTGGCCTCTCGAAGATGTTCAATCCATCGCAAAATACACGACCAATGTTTCTTATCTGCAGCGTGGGCCTTCGGATTACTTTCTGTTTGCTGACCATTCAATCGACGTTGTCTCATTCGCAATTCATCTGAGCAATGATCAAGCAATTTGGACACCCGTGGTCCGTACCTATTGGAAAGACGATGATCTCGAGACTGTATGCGATTCGTTTACCGATTTCCTGAAAGTATATTTGGCGGACCCGTTTAAATGCATGTAACACGTTCGTAGTTTTGCCCGGCTTAAGATGCGTAACACCCGCGATACCAAACTCCTTTTTGAACTTTCCGAAACCGGCCGCCGCGCGCACCGTTTGCCCGCGTGCGATGTACCGGAGCGGTCAGTGGGCGAATTGCTGCCGGCAGGATCGATTGCCGATGCGCCACCTTCCCTGCCGGAGCTTAGCGAGCCGCAGGTTGTGCGGCACTTCGCGAACCTCTCGCAGCTCAACATGAGCGTCGATACGCATTTCTATCCGCTCGGCTCCTGCACGATGAAGTACAACCCCAAGCGGAACGAGCGCGTTGCGCGCATGCCGGGCTTCGCGGATCTGCATCCGTATCAGCCGGAAACATCGCTGCAAGGAATGCTGCAGCTTTTGTACGAGCTGCAGGAGTATCTCAAAGAGATTTCCGGCCTCGCTGCCTGCTCACTTCAGCCGGCTGCCGGAGCGCACGGTGAGCTGACGGCGCTGTGGGTCGCCGCAGCTTACTTTCGCGATCGAGGGGAAAAACGCACGAAAGTGCTTGTGCCCGACAGTGCCCATGGCACCAATCCGGCCAGCGCCACGATGGCCGGCTTCGAAACCGTGACGGTCAAGACTCTACCGAGTGGCACGCTCGACATGGACGATTTTCACCGCCGGCTGGACGATCAAATCGCCGTGTTCATGATCACTAACCCGAACACCGTCGGCATCTTCGAGCCGAAGATGCGCGAGATCGCCGGAGCCGTGCATGAGCGCGGCGGGCTGGTGTATCTCGACGGCGCGAACATGAACGCCATTCTCGGCATCGCCCGCCCCGGCGACTTCGGCGCCGACATGCAGCACTACAACCCGCACAAAACGTTCAGCGGCCCCCACGGCGGCGGCGGCCCCGGCGCAGGACCCATCTGCGTTGTTGAGAAACTCGCGCCGTATTTGCCGGTGCCGGTCGTTGTGCGAGTTGAGGGTTCAGGGTTTAGGGTTCAGGGTTCAGCTCAAGGTAGTCCCCCGTCACTGAACCCTGAACCCCGAACCCCGAAACCTTCGACCTATCGACTGGACTACAATCGCCCGAAGTCGATTGGCCGCGTGCGAGCCTTCTTCGGCAATGTCGGCGTGCTGGTGCGGGCCTATTGCTACATCCGCACACATGGCCCCGACGGCCTCCGCCGCGTAAGTGAGAACGCCGTTCTCAACGCCAACTACCTCCTATCGCGCGTGAAGCATTTCCTGAGCGTGCCGCAAGGCAACCGCTGTATGCACGAGTTCGTCGCCACGGCCGCTAGACTCAAAAGCGATAAGGGCATCTCGGCAATGGACCTGGCCAAGCGGCTCCTGGACTTTGGCTTCCACGCACCGACTGTGTACTTCCCGCTTTCGGTGAAGGAGTCAATTATGGTCGAGCCGACGGAAACCGAAAGCAAAGAAACACTCGACGCCTTCGCTGAAACGCTGTTTCGCATCCTGGAGGAGGATGCCGATTTGCTTCATGACGCTCCGCACACAACCCCGGTTTCCCGGCCCGACGAAGTCCGCGCTGCCCGACAGCCGATCCTCATTTGGCGAGAGTAAGAATTCGCGCAGAGGCCTGCGTGAGATGATTCTACCATTTTTGGGAAGTCGCCATTGCTCGATTGCCGCCTGATTGTTGATTCGCCTGCGCCGGGGCCGTGGAACATGGCCGCCGATGAGGCGTTGCTTCTGGCCGCGGCCGAAAGTGGCGTGGCCACGCTGCGGTTCTACCAGTGGAGTAGGGCCACGCTCTCGCTTGGATACTTTCAGTCTTATGAGGAGCGCCGCGTGCATCCAGCCAGCCAGGAATGTGCCATCGTCCGCCGGCAAACGGGTGGCGGCGCCATCCTGCACGACCGCGATCTTACCTACAGCCTGGTGCTGCCCGCCACAAATCCGCTGGCGCGCCGTTCGCAGCAGCTGTACGCGGCGATTCACGATGCGTTTATCGAGGTGCTGAGCTCCCTCGTTGCGACGCCGAAATCAAGGTGGACGCTCCGCCGACTGGATCAACGACCGAACGCTTCGTCCACGCAAGAATCCTTCATGTGTTTCGCACGGCGAGCATGCGGCGATGTGCTGCTGGTGAACGGCAATGATAATCAGTCGAAGCTTCTGGGCAGCGCGCAGCGCCGTCATCGCGGCGCCATTCTTCAGCACGGCAGCCTGCTCGTTGAAAGATCGCCGTTTGCGCCCGAGCTTGCCGGTTGGCTGGACTTGACCGGTGTGGCGCTATCGATGGATAGACTGATCGACTCACTGACTGTCGCGATTGTCGATGCGCTGGCGCTGCGCGCGATTCCCGGCCGCCTTCCGTTCGAATTGCAATCGAACGCCGACCAGCTCGCGAATACTAAATACGGACACGCCGCATGGATAAAACGCCGTTAAGCGTCCGCTGGCTCAGGACCGAAGAAAACATTAGACGGCCCGCGCGCAAGTGCGGGTGGGGAAAACCACTCGTAAGGAACGGGAATTCCCGACATTCGCATCACGGCGTATAAATAGAATTAGAGCGGATAGTCAAAAATCCGCGGAGAAATACGACTCGTACTGGTCAAAACGCCGCCCTTTCGTACCACCCTAATGGGGGAGTATGCGAACCGGTCGAAACCACTACAATGCAGCCGATTTTTGCAGAAAGGAAGCTGACTTTTGTATATGATTTAACGAGTGACTCATCGCACGAGCGGTTGACATACATTCAAGATTATTCCGGCGGCCGATTGGTTGCCTCATCTATTGTCAATGCCGCTCAAACTTTGCCTCCGCAAAAAACTTCCGCACTTGTTGTGTTGTTTCCTTAATCGGCGGAGCAGGGCGAAGCAAAGATGGAGTTGAAACTGGTAGTATTGGCAGGCGCAAAGCAAGGCCTCGAAATCCCGCTCAAGAAAGAAAAATTCCTTATCGGGCGGGCCAAAGAGTGCGCGCTGCGCGCCGGCAGCGAAGCAATTAGCCGTCGCCACTGTGCGATTGTGCGCGCCAGCGACCGCGTCACGGTGCGCGATCTTGGCAGTCGCAACGGCACATTCGTCAATGATGAGCGAATCGAAAAGGAAGTGCCGCTGTCGGTTGGCGATGAGCTGCGCGTGGGGCCGCTGAAGTTTCGCATTGCCGCGATGTCCTCCGCGCCAGCCGCCGAAGCCAAAAGCTCTGCGCCTGTTCCAGCGCCAAAGTCGCTAAAGAAACCGCCCGTTAAAGACGTTGCCGGCGCGGTGCAGCGCACGATCGACAAAGCGGAGGGAGGCACGACCGAGGACGACGTTTCGCGCTGGTTGCTTGGTGTGCCGGACCCCAAGAGCGAGGACACGCTCAAAGAGACGCGCACGATGCGCCTGGAAGAGACGACGCTCAATCGGCGCACGATTGGCGACGTGCCGGCGGTTGAAAACGTGGCTTTGGACGAATCTGAAGAATCGGCCGTGGACGATCCGGCCGCCGAGCAAGAGGCCGCAGAAAAAAGCAGTGCCTGGAGCTTCTTCAAGCGCGGCAAGTCGAGCGCTGGAAAGAAAAAGCCCGGCAAGCTGCCCCCGCGCCCCGATGCGCCCTCCAAGGACAGCCGCGAAGCCGCCGCCGACATCCTCCGCGAGATGACCCGACGGCGCTAGGAAATTCTCTCTTTCCCTTTGCGCGCCCGCTAACTACTATGCATTGGGCGGACAGTATTTAGCTGCGCCCGATACATATTCGCAATCGAAAACTAATCCACGATGAGCTCCAAACGACGAATCAACCAGCGCCGCGTGGCCGGCCTGTTGGGCCTGGCCTTCGACGCCGACGACGGCCATAAACGCATCACCCGCGGCAAGAATTTTCTGTTGGCCGGCGGCTCCGAACAAACCCACGGCCTGATGCGCGACTCCATCGTCAAGGTCACTGAAGAGCTAGACAACCGGGGCCTCGATCTGGCCGACGTCTCCGTCGACGATCTCCGCGACATGCTCAATGATGCGCAGTCGTAATGGCCCGATCTCTTACTCGGGGCTGCGCGCATTTGTAGATGGAAGCGCTCCGTGCGTCTTAGTGTTCGCGCGCCAATGCAGCCATCGCACCGCCATAACGCAAAATCCTGCCCAATCAACGCGAAGCGGCGATGCCCGGATACCGGCATCGCCGCTTAATTCGCATCGCATTTTTCATGCGCCATTTAGCTGATATTGCAACCCGACTGTGGCTCGGCAGCGAGTTGATTGTCCGGCGTGGCAACAAACGGCTCGGCGCTGCAGCTGATCGTTTGCGCCGTTCCGAGCTTCGTATATCCCAGCGATCGCACCACTTCGAGCACTTCGCTGCACGTGGGGAACATGCGGCCGCTTTTGCGCTTGTACTCGTCTAGCGCGTTCATGAATTCCACCTCGTGCTCGGTGTAGTCGCGCTCGCACGTAGTGGGGTCGATCTGCCGGCGGCGACTCACTTTTTCACGCCGCTCGAGCTTGGGCGCGCCGACCGGCTCTTCAGCCACTTTCTTCCGGTCGTCCTGCCGACGATTCTGGCGACGACGATCGATTGTCACTTCTTGATCGCCCACGGATCGGGTTGAATCGTCATCGCCCGATGCATCCGTCGATGGCGCGCGCCGCGAGGCCGCGGACTTTTTCATTGATTTATTCGACGAGCGCCGTTTGCCGCTGGTTTTGCTTGCCGTCTTGTGTTGTGCCACCGCTTTACTCTCCGTAGGTCAGGCTTTGCCTGACACTTTTGTAGTTCAGACTTTCGCAGCCTGAGGCCGACTTCAACGGGAATTGTCAGGCTAGAAAGCCTGACCTACAGGTACGCTTGAAAGCATCGGAAACCGCGGCTGGCAAAGTAAAACGGTGGGAAAAAATAGGCGATTTGCACAAAGATAGCGGATTGTCCGGTTTTAACGCTTTGGCGAAACTTTCCCGCCATATTGAGCCAAGCCGTATCTGCTGCGGCCACATCTGGCCTGTTCGTCCAATTCCGCAAAGAACCGGCCGCTAGCGTGTACGCATAATCCGCATTGCATCAATTGGAGTGCCTTGTTACCGTTCGCCGGCTTTTGCCCGGCCAATCGACTCACAGGCCGGCACTTTCTTTTCTCACGAACCCTAGCCGTCTAGACGCATCGTGTATCGCCCCACGACCCAACGACCTCGCATTTCGACGTTCGTAGACGGCTGGATTGCCTTCGCTTTGTGCGGCTGCGCCTTGGCTACCAGCGGCTGCAGCAATATCGCGTCGCAGGCCGCGAATGTCGAAGGCGTGAGACTGTATCAACAAGGCAACTACCAGCAGGCTTCCGACCGCTTCCAGCAGGCCATCGCGCAAGACCCGAAGTCGCCGGACGGCTATTACAACCTGGCCGCCGCTCTGCACAAAACCGGCACGCTGTACAATCGTCCGACCGATCTGCAGCAAGCCGAGAACTTGTACAACCAGTGTTTGGAGCGCGATGCACAGCACACCGACGCATACCGCGGCCTGGCCGTGCTGCTCAACGAATCGGGGCGGCAGCGCGAGGCCTTCAACTTGCTCAACCACTGGTCGTCCGCCAGCCCCGAATCGGCCGATCCGAAAATCGAGCTGGCGCGCCTGCTGGAAGAAGTCGGACAAGCCGAACAGGCCAAAGCACAACTCGTCGATGCCCTGACGATCGACCCGCACAACGCACGGGCCCTCACCGCGCTCGGCCGGCTGCGCGATCAATCCGGCGATCATGCCCAAGCGCTGGCCAACTACCAGCGGTCTCTTTCTGTGAACCGTTTCCAGCCGGAAGTCGAAGCGCGTGTAGCACAACTGCAAGGCGCCGTCGGCGCGCCTGTCTCTGTCGCCCCATCGACTGAACCGCGCACGGCCACTGGCTGGACACCACCGCAGCGGTACTAATAGGTCAGGCTTTGTAGCCTGACATGTGCGCTTCGGATGTCGCCGGCCTTCTAGTCAAGCTGAAAAGCCTGACCTACGTGACCGCCGCGCCGGACATCACTTCGATGATCGCCCGGCAAAATTCGGGCAGGTCGTCTGGCTTGCGGCTGGTGATGAAGTGGCGATCCACCACAACCGCTGCATCTTGCCAAATGGCGCCTGCGTTTTTTAGGTCGTCCTTGATGCCGGGCGAGCCGGTCACGCGCACGCCTCTATAGACGCCCGCCGAAATCGGAATCCAGCCGCCGTGGCAGATTGCGGCCACCAGTTTTTCGCTGTCGGCGAACTCGCGCACTAGCTGCTTTACCTTTTCATCGCGGCGCAGCTTGTCGGGCATGAAGCCGCCGGGAATCACCACGCCGTGGAAATCGGCGCTCTCCATGAGCGCGATCGACGCATCGGCGCGACAAGGGTAACCATGTTTTCCCTTGTAAACCGTTTCACCCTTCGGCCCGGCCACGGTCACATGCGCGCCGGCTTCCGCGAGCCGCAGCTTGGGATACCACAGCTCGAGATCCTCGTAGTCGTCGCCTACGAACATCAAGAAACGGAGGTCGGCCAATGGTCGGTCGCTGGTCATGGCAGGGCTCCTGCTAATTGTTCGTTGATAGTGGATAGTTGTTAGTTGTAAGAAGTTTTCTAACAACCACAAATAACAACTATCCACTATCAACTATTCAATTAAAGTATATGCGGCGCGATACGATCACGTCTAACACCGCGATCGTCCTGGCCAACAATCAATTCCTCTAACGCATCGCAGGCCGCGGCCAGGGCTGCCGGTCCGTCGCACCGCTCCGCAAACTCACTGCATTTTGCCGCGACGGCGGGCGATTCCAAAAGCGGCGATAAGGCGGCCGCAACAGCTGGGCCGCGAAACGAACGTCGCGATATTTCCTTGGCGACACCCAGGCGCACCAGTCGCCGCGAATTGTCGAACTGATCGTATGACATCGGCTGCACCAGATGCGGCACGCCCGCGGCCAGCCCTTGGGCGCAGGTTCCGATTCCACCGTGGTGCACCAGAGCGGCCGTATGCGGCAACAGCTTGCTGAGTGGCACGAAGCCGAAATGACGCACCGTGTCGGGCAATCGATATGGCAGCTGGTCGGCGTATTTTGTGAGCAAGATGCCGCGCCGGCCGAGCCGCCGGCAGGCATCCACGGCGGCGACAAAGAATTCGTGCGCCTCACGGTTTGCCGAACCGGGCGAAAAAGCAATTGGAGGCGAACCGGAGGCGAGAAACGCTCGCAACTCGCCGCCAAGGGGGTCATTCCCCATTTTCCGGTCGGGCGAATTGCTGCTCGTTGCCACAGATCGGAAAATGGGGACAGACCCCGGTGAATCCCACAGCGGGAAACCCACAGCCCGCGTGTTGGGCGGCCAATCCGGTTGTGGCGGTCCAAACCAATCAGGAAACAGCCCCAGGACAAGGTCCGTCGCATGCAACCAGTGCGTAAAGATGCGATTCGCTGGCGCCATACCCAATTCAGCTCGCATGCGGTTCAGTTCATTGCCCCACAGCCGAGGCGATACGACTTCATCGGCGAGCCAGAACTGAAGTCGCTTCAGCCATTTCGGCACGCGCGGGCCAAGCAGGGCGCCTTTGAATCGCGACGTGTCATTTAATGTCCAAAACATGGAAGGAGCAAAGTTGACGCTCGCCACCGGAACGCCAAATTTCTCGCCCGCGACGCGGCTGGCCAGATCCAAGGCGTGAGCGCAAAAAACTGTCGCGCCAGGCGACATGTGATCCGAGAGTAACCGATAAACCGGCCGCAATAACTCGACGCAAGCGTGCTTTAACACCAACTGCGGCCCGCGGATGGGATGCCACAAATCCGGGTGCTGCGTAAATCGGATGTAATCCTCGCGCGTGCCGATCGGTAAAAAATCCAGGCTCGCCTGCGCGACAAGATCTTCAAAGTACGGATTGGTAATGATCTGCACCCGGTGCCCGCGCGCGGCCAGCGCCGTGCCCAGGCCGATCATGGGATGGACGTCGCCGTAACTGCCCAGGGCGGTGATGATGAACTGCGGCATAGGGGCGTGGAGCAGGGAGCACGGAGCTAGGAGCAGTGAGAGAATTCTGAAGTGGACTCTTACTATTACTCCATGCTCCCTGCTCTTGCTCCCCGCTCGACAGCTTGTCACTATACGCGTGCTCGTCGACAATGGAAATTGCCTTCTGGCAATTCGCTCTTGACTCTGGACTCTCAGCTCTTGACTCGTGCATGGACGACGACGCGGAATATGAGCTCGAACCGCCGGACGCGGACGTACTCGCCGCCGAAGAGCGGCGCGCCAAGGCCGCGATCGAAGCCACACGGCGGTCGATCGACATCGATGAAATCTATCGCGAAGACTCGCGCGATCGCGGCGCCGAGATACTTCAAGAATGGACGCGCAACCTGAAGTTCCGTTTCCAGGTGAAGCACCTCTTAATCGGCACGGCGGTGCTGGCGATTGCGCTGACTCTATGGCGGTGGGGCATTCTCGGCACGACGCTCGTGATTCTAATGATGCTGTCGATCGCCGGCTTATATCTGTACCTGCAATGGCAAGAGAAGAAGCAGCGGGATGAAGCCGACCAGCGGCGGCGGGAGATGTACGCCCAGCGGCGCGCGCCCGTCGTAAATCGGCCGGGTTCCGAGGTGGGAGGCGGCGAAGAAATGCCGGCGGAACCCGTTCCGGCACCGCCGGACCTGCCCAATGAAACGGACGAAGTCTGGCAGGAGTCGATGGCCCAGGAAAAATTCCGCATTCACTTCTCGCTGCGCGAAATGCTGCTGGCCATGACTGCCGCCGCAGTGATGCTGTGTCTGATTCGTATATTGGGCGGTGCCGCCAACACCGCCACGCTACTCGGCTTTATTGCCCTTATTGGACTCGTGGTTCACGCTCTGGGTTTTGACCCTCCGGAGATCGTCATCCTGGGGTGGTGGCTGATCTTGGTGTTGTACGTATTGTTGAGTATCGTGGCGGCCATGTGGACCGGATTCGCGTGAACCGAAGCAACAAGTTGCGGGTCATTCGGTTAGGCAATCAGCCCCCGGCTTTGCCGGGGATTTCAATGAAGATTAAATCGAGCTCCAGTTGAAAACCCCCGGCGGAGCCGGGGGCTGCTGGCGTAATCAATTCCCAACGTTTCATTAGACAGATGCATCACACAATTCAGCATCGTTCGGCGATCGAATTGGAGCAGGGACTAGCCGATGTGACGGAGTCGCCGCGGGACGCAGGCCGATTGGAGGCGATTGTCATACGGCCGGCCTCGAACGAACGCCGCATGCTGCAGTCTGTTCGCCTCACGCCCGAAGGCGGCGTCGAAGGCGACCGCTGGGTCACCGACAGTTACTACCGTTTGAAGGACGGCCGCTCGGACCCCTGCTGTCAGGTCTCGATCATGAATGCCCGTTTCCTGCGCCAAATCGCCGGCAGCGAGGATTCGATTTGCCTGGCCGGCGATAATCTGATCGTCGACCTGGATTTGAGCGAGGCGAACTTGCCGGCCGGCAGCCGGTTGGCGATCGGCCGTGAAGTCGTGATCGAGATCACTGAGAAGGCACACACGGGCTGCTCAAAGCTGGAGGGGCGCTATGGCAGCGAAGCGCGGGCGTTCATGAACAGCAAGGCACGAAAATCACTCCACCTGCGCGGCCGGTACGCGAGCGTCGTTTCCGGGGGCACAATTGCGGTCGGCGATGTTGTGCGCAAGCAATAGCCGCTATAACAGGCGTTCCGCAACAAAGCTGTCCTGCCCGCCCTCCCCCTCTCTTCACTCCGCTGCGCCCGTGCCCACTCTGCCCGTTACGCCCGCCGAGCTCGCGATCGCGATGGGGCTCGTGGCGGCCGGCTCGGTGGTTCAAGGATCGATTGGTTTTGGAATGGCCGTCGTCGCCGCGCCCATTCTGCTGCTCATTAACCCGGTGTTCGTCCCGGGGCCGATGTTGCTGGCGGCCGTGTTCCTGGTGATCCTCATGGCACTGCGCAACCGCCGCGACGTGATCGTCGGCGACGTCGCCGTGGCGACCGCTGGACGCATCATCGGCACGGCACCTGCCGCGCTGGCCGTCAGTACGTTGCAGCCGGCGGTGTTCGAGCTTCTCTTTGCCGTGCTAGTGGTGGTGGTCGTCGCCCTCAGCATGACCGGTTTCTATCTTCGCCGAACACCGCGGAATGTTTTTCTGGCAGCCACCCTTTCGGGCTTCATCGGCACGATGTCGTCGATGGGCGGCCCGGCCATGGCACTGGTGTACCAACATGAAACCGGCCCGAAGATTCGCGGCACGCTGTCGGTGATCTTCACGATCGGAACGGCAATCTCGGTGCTCGGTCTTTGGTGGGCCGGCCGGTTCGGCAGCGTGGAGTTGCAGCTCGCCGTGCTGCTGATGCCCGCCGTGTTCGTCGGCTTCCTCCTGTCGCGCTTCACGGCCGGTCGACTGGATAAAGCGCACACGCGACCCGCCGTGCTCGCGATCTCGGGACTATCGGCGCTGGCGATTTTGCTTCGCGCCGTTTGGTGACATATGTCGATTGGGTGCCTGGGGCAACGCCCCAGAAGTTTTCGTGTTGGGGCGTTGCCCCAGCCACCGAGGGCGGAGCAAGCTCCGCCGCTAATCAGAGGTTGTCGTGCGGGGTGCGTTCGTGGAATCATCTCGTTCGGCCGCCAATCGTGTGTCGACCCACTTGGCAACGTTCTTCTCCAACACCCCAAGCGGCACCGATCCGCTGCCGAGCACCGTGTCGTGGAATGCCCGCACGTCGAAGCGCTCGCCGAGCCGTTGTTCAGCCTCTTTGCGCAGTTCACGAATCTTCAGCTCGCCGATTTTGTAGCCGAGCGCTTGCCCAGGCCAGCCGATATAGCGGTCGACTTCCGCGCGGATGTCGTGCATCGGCATTGCGGAATTGGCGCGCATGAAATCGATGGCCTGCTCGCGCGTCCAGCCCAAATAGTGCATGCCTGTGTCGACTACCAATCGGCACGCCCGCCAGATTTCCATCGTCAGCCGGCCGAAGTCACTGTAAGGATCGGTGTAGAAGCCCGCCTCTAGACCGAGCCGCTCGGAGTACAGCGCCCAGCCTTCGACGTACGCGGTGAAGCCGGTGTACTTACGGAACGGCGGCAGATCGTCCAGCTCTTGCTGAATCGCCAGCTGCAGATGGTGGCCGGGAATTGACTCATGAAGCGAAAGGGCTTCGATCATGTATAGCGGCCGGCTGGGCAGGTTGAACGTGTTGATGTAAAAGAAGCCCGCGCGGCTACCATCGCCAGAGGGTGTTTGATAATACGCGAACGTGGCCTGCGGCGCGATATACGCCGGCACTTGCCGCACGCCGCACGGCATGCGCGGCAGTCGCCCAAAAAGCTTCGGCAGCTCACCTTCCATCCGCTTCATGGCGAACGCGACTTCTTTTTCCAACTCTTCCGGCGTCTTGGCATAGAACTTCGGCTCGTTGCGCAAGAACTCGGTGAACGCCGCGAAGTCGCCTTCGAACTCGACCCTGCGGATGATTTCATCCATTTCGCCACGAATCCGCCCAACCTCCGCCAGCCCGATCTCGTGAACTTGCTGCGGCGTGAGATCGTCGAGCGTGGTGAACTTCTCCACGCAATAGCGGTAAAAATCGCGCCCCTGCGGCAGGGCCGACGCGGCAATCGTGCCCCGGCAATTCGGCACGTAATCTTCCTTCATGAACTTGAGGAATTCGCGATAGCCGGGCACAACGCTCTCGGCGATGGCCTTGCGAGCGGCCGCACGCAATCGCTCGTGTTCGGCTTCCGGCACGCCCGTGGGAAACTCGCGCAGCGGCGCATACAGCAAGCTTTTCTCGAGATCATCGACGATTTGCGCCTCGATCGGCTCGTTATAACGCTGCATGATGACGCTGGGCGCCGTCATCCCCTGCCGTACGCCTTCGCGCATCAGCTCGACGTGCCCGGCCGCGTACTCGGCAAAACGGCCCAGCCGAGCGATGTAGTTTTCGTAATCGCGCACGGTTGAGAGCGAGAGATTTCGTGGCAACTCCGGGAATTCGATATGGAATCCATATCGATCGGTGACCGGCATCAAATGGAGCTTAAACTCGTGGTCGCGGATTCCATTGCGCAAGGAAATCCCAAAGACGTCGTAGTTAACTTGGTTTGCCGCAGTGAGCGCATCGCGCGGGATATCTTCCAGCCGCGACATAAACGACCGGCGAGCTGCGTCGCGGCGGTTTTCATCGGCCAGCGAAATCTTTGGCAACTGGTCGTCGAACCGGTGGTCGCCTGTCTCTGTGGCGAACAGCGGATCCTCGCGAAGTCGAAACTCCCAGGCTTCCTCGAGAAGGGCGGCGAACTCATCGCCGGCTGCGCTCTCCGCGGCAGGCAGCGGCGTGCCACTCATCGCTGCCACAGCAACCGCGATCACGCAGACACCCAAGCGAAGATACGATCGCATGAAAGAAACTCCCTAGTGAATTGACGTGACGCACTCACACATTTGATTTCCAATCTAGCGGATCGGGTTCGATTCGCCCACTATTGATGGTTGCATTGAATATGGGCTTGCCACAACTCATTGTGGATACTTGAGTAAGTGACTCAAAGTGAAAACGATGGAAACCACAACGAACACAAGGGGCTCGAAGAAAGGCAGGATGGAAGATAAGCGATGAGCGGATGAAGGATTGAACCGTTATCGCTTTCATTGTCGAATCTTCATGCCTCATTCCTCATCATCTCTTCCTTTGTGCGCTTTGTGTACTTGGTAGTTCAACTGTTCGCAGTTTGAGTCACTTACTCACGGCCTGGTCTATCAGCCGCGCTTAGCCAGCGCCAACACGTCGGCGAAACGCACTTGTTGCCACTGGCCGAACTCTGCGCGCGTGCGGAGTTTGGCCCGAGTAGTGGCCGGCGAGCTGATGCCGCACAGGAAGCGGGCCAATTGACGCGGCGAACGCAGAGCGTCGTGCCGCTCGGCGCGCAATCGCCTGATGACCCCGGCATCCAAGGACGAGCTCGATTGGTTCTGCGACACGACTAGCGACTGAGCTGACTCGCCATCGCAGCGGCTGCAGTGACCGCAGGCCGCGCGCTGCTCGCCGAAGTATTCCAGCAGATGCTGCGTCAAGCATCCGTTGTGTTCCGCCAGCATCACGACACTCTGAACCCGAGCGATGTCGTGGGCTTCGCGCTCGAGAAAACGTTGGGACAAGCTACCAGCGAGCGTCTGCCGGTCGGCCGGTTGCTCGAGGCGCCGGTAGCCTTGCCGAACACCAGTGGCCTGAACAAGCAGGTCGCCCTGTTGTTCGAGGTAATCCAGGGCGGCGACGATCCGCTCGCGCGGCTGACCGAGCTGTCGGCTGACTGCGTCAGCATCCAGCGAGAACCACGTGCGGCCGCGCTTGGCACAACGAAACAGTGCTCGCAAGAAATCGGCGCGGGCAGCGTCGAATTTCGCCAGAATCTCGGCCGACGCGCGCTGCGGCTGGAATTTGAACTCGCTGTAATACGACCCGGTTGATTGCAGGATGCCTTCCAGTTCCAAATAGGTGATCAGCGTCTTGACGACCAGCTCGCGGACATCGTGCCGCTGGGCCAGATCGTAAATGCCGACGTCGAATTCCGCGCGCTGATCCAGGAGTTCGTCAACCAGCGCGGCGACGGTTTCCGGTTCGGGTGTGTCGCCATAGGTGAAGTTTTCGAGCGTGACCACATCGTCGGCGCAGGCCAGCATCTCGCAAATAGCCGGCTCGCCGTCGCGGCCTGCCCGTCCGATTTCCTGCACATAGCTTTCACGGCTCTTCGGCAGGTTGTAGTGATACACACCGCGGATATTGGCCTTGTCGATGCCCATTCCAAAGGCGATTGTGGCAACCACAATCATGTCGTCGGCCGCCATGAACGCTTCTTGAATCTCGTTGCGCGCCTCGGCCGACAGGCCGGCATGATAAGCGCGGGCCGAGAAGCCGCACTTGGCCAAGTAATCGGCAATTTGATTGGCGGTGCGCTGCAGAGTAACGTAGACGATGGTCGGTCCGATCGGCCGCGATTTGAGCCGCTTCGCGAGCAACCCGGCCCGCTCGCCGTCGCGGCACGGCGTGATGCGTAATTCGAGATTCGGCCGATAGAAGCCCGTATGCACGATGTCGACGGCGTCAATGTCGAATGCCGCGGCCACGTCGGTGGCCACCTCGGGCGTGGCGGTGGCCGTTAGCGCCAACACGCGGCCGACGCCGAGCTGCCTGGCCAGTGTGGCGATTTTCAAGTAATCGGGCCGGAAGTTGTGGCCCCACTCACTGATGCAGTGCGCCTCGTCGACCGCCAGCAGGCTGATTTTTTGCCGCGAGAGCAATTGCAAGAACCGCTCGTTGCCGAGCCGCTCCGGCGAGACGTAAAGGAGCCGCGTTCGACGTGCGCGCAGGTCATCATACGCGCGGAGGGCCTCGTCGCGCTCCTGGCTCGAATCAAGTCGGGCTGCCGGAATGCGATGTTCGGTCAGAAAATCGATCTGGTCTTTCATCAGCGCGATCAGAGGCGAGACGACGACCGTCAGCCCGTCGAGCATCATCGCGGGCAATTGGTAACACAAGCTCTTGCCGCCGCCCGTGGGAAAGATGGCCAGCGTGGAGCGGCCGTCCAGCAGCCGTGAAATGACCTCGACTT